>JADGPI010000094.1 GCA_017882525.1 Thermoleophilia bacterium | reverse complement strand
CGGGTCCCCGACGCCGAGGTGCTGGGCCGCCTCCGCGAGGCGACCCACCTCGCGGGTTATGGGCTTTTCGCGGCCCGCACGGAACAGCTGAGCGACACCTACCTGGACACTCCACGCTGGCAGATCCTCGCGGCGGGCTATGCGTGCCGTCGCCGGCTGAGCGGCGACCGGGTCCTCATCACGGTCAAACAGCTTCGCGGCCCCGATGATGTGGTGCATCGCCGGGAGGAATACGAGGTCGATCTCGCAGAATTCGTCCCGCCTGCGCAATGGCCGGAAAGCGTGGCACGCTCCAAAGTCCTCGAGATGATCGACGGCCAGCCCTTGCTCGAGGTGCTCGACCTCCGCCAGACCCGCACGACCCGCTTGGTCGGTGCCGCCGACCGGCCGGTAGCCGAGCTCAGTCTCGATGAGGTCCATCTGGGCGAAGGCGATGTCACGGCCCGAGCTGCTGTCACGCCGGAACCGGGCGCCTCCGGACAACCAGACGTCATTACTGGGCGCAGCGACAGCGCCGTCCAAACGCCGGCCGAGGGCTCGTCCTCCTCTCCGGGAAGGTCGGACACGGACTACTTCGAGGTGGAGGTAGAACTCAAGGAAGCGGGCACCGAGAAGGACTTGGCTGCCTTGGTTCGGGTCCTGCAGAAAGAATGGTCCTTGGAGCCCGAACCCCTTTCGAAATTCGAACGGGCCGTGGCGATCGCTTGGGAGAAACCCGTGCTGGTAGCGACTCCCGAGCCTGCCGAGACCGCTCCCGGCGACTCCGAGGACGCCTCCGCCTCGGGCGACGCTGTTGCGGCGCGCGAGGCAGCCAGAACCGACGAAGCAAGCGCCAAGCGTGCGCGCAAACACAGCCGCCGGCAGAGATTCCTCGGAGACGGCCTCGAGGTCTTGGACAAGCCCGGCCTCAGAGCGGATGACACGATGTCCGAGGCAGCCGACAAGACGCTGCTCTTTCACCTGCAGCGGATGATGCAGCACGAGCCGGGTACCCGCGAGGGAGAGGACGCGGAGGAGCTGCACGTCATGAGGGTGGCTACCCGGCGGATGCGGGCGGCGCTACGGGTATTCGGCGACTACCTCGACGTGGAGGCCTTCAAGCCGCATCTGCGGCTCATGCAAGAGACCGGTCGGGAGTTGGGCACGGTCCGCGATCTCGACGTTTTCCAAATCAAGACCCAAGCGTATATCGACTCCCTACCCGTTGAAGAGCAGTCCGGACTCGATCCACTCATGGAAGCGTGGGCGACTGAGCGCGAGCGAGCCCGCCGGGAGATGATCTACTTCCTCGACAGCAACCGCTATCAGCATTTCAAAGAGAGGTTCGAGCACTTCTTGCGTACACCGGGGGCCGGAGCCGGTCGCAGAACCAAGGCCGAGGGAGAACCGCTTCCCACCCGCGTGGGCGACGTGCTGCCCGCGGTCCTTTTCGAGAGACTGTCGACCGTCAAGGCTTTCGACGAGTCGATCAGCCGCGGCGACGCCCCGCTTGTCCGTTTTCACCAGCTGCGCATCGCCTCAAAAGGTCTCCGGTACACCCTCGAGTTCTTCCAAGAGGTGCTGGGATCTGACAGCAAACGGCTGATCGAAAAGACGAAGCTTCTCCAGGATCACCTGGGAGACCTGCAAGATGCCGTGGTCACCTGCGATGTGTTGCTCGGCTTCCTGGGATCGGGCACGTGGGGACCTCCACGGCAAGACAGGAAAGACAGCCGTCCACTGTTCCCCGTCAACGCTCCCGGCGTAGCCGTATACCTAGCGGTGAAGCAGAACGAGATCGAGAGGTTGATGCGGACCTTCGGGCCGGTATGGGATCAGATACGAGGCTCGGAGTTCAGTCGGCCCCTTGCCGGGCTGGTTGCGGCTCTCTGACCGGGGAAGGCGCAGGCTCGGCGACAGCGGCGGATGGGTAGGGGACCCCGTTCAGCTCGATCTTGAGCTTCCGTCCCAGGGTCTTCAGAACGGCTCTCTCGCGAGTCTCGATGCCCCACAGCTCGAGCTGAGCGTCGCCGCTCGCCGCGATCTGAACGATGAGCCCCTTAGGCCCTGAGGCCCGCAGACGCGCGTGCTTGACCGCCTTCTGGTGACTCCGATCCAGGCTCTCCACAAGCCGCATCAGCAGGCTCAGCCACCCCACGAGCTCGCGCGCGTCCTTGTCGAGAGCCGCGTAGACGGCATTCTTCGTGCTGGGCAGGCCCTTTCGGTGGAAGAGCGCAGTCAGCGCCATGATCTCGATCTCCGTCTGATAAAAACCGAGGAGATCGGCGTTGCTGATGAGATAGTAGGAGTGGACGTGGTGGTTGCTGTAGGACAGGAACGCGCCGATGTCGTGCAAGAGAGCTGAATAGCCCAGGAGCTCGCGTTCCCATTCGCCGTAGGCATGCAGCCCGGCCTCCCGAGCGCTGTCGAAGAGTTCGAGGGCCAGCCGCTCCGCGTTGCGCGCATGCGACTCGTCGAACTTGCAGGTCCGACCGAGCTGGAGGACGTTCCGCTCCCGAACGGACAAGCGCTGTACATCGTGGGAGTTCTGCGCGAGGTAGTCCATGAGCAGGCCCTCGCGAAGGCCGCCCTGTTGGAGTACCTGGATCTCGGAAAAGCCAAGCTCTTCCATCAGAGCGTCGAGGATCGCGGCTCCGCTGATGATGATGTCGGCCCGGTCTGGATTGAGCCCGGGAACTTTGCGACGCTCGTCCAGGGGCAGCGCGCAAAGCATAGCCGCCACCCGGCGGAGATCAGCGTGGGTGAGGACGTCCTCGGTCTCCTGAGCGCGACTGCGCAGAGCGCGGGCGGCCACGGCTGCGAGGTTCTGGATCGTCCCCGAGCTCCCTATCACCAGATCCACATGGTGCTGCTTGACATGGTAGACCGTGTGGATCGCGGCATGTCGCACGTATTGCCGCAGTAGCTGATAGCGCTCGGGCGGCACCGGGAGCGCCTCGTTGGGGGCAAGAAGCATCGTGGTCAGCCTTACCGCGCCGACACCGATCGTGTCGAGGTAGTCGTACCGATGCTGCCCGCCGACGATGACCTCGGTGCTCCCACCACCAATGTCCAGGAACACGGCTTTCTGGTCACCAAGGTGGATGAAATGGGAGAGGCCGGAATAGATGAGGCGAGCCTCCTCCCGGCCGGAGATGACACGAGCGTGAAGACCGGCTTCGTCCCGCAGCCGGTGGAGAAACTCCTCCTCGTTGACGGCCTCCCTGGTGGCCGAGGTCGCCACGGCGACGATCTCCTCAGCTCCGTGCCGTCGAGCCAACTCGACGAACTTGCGGCATACGAGCACGGCGCGATCCATAGCCTGGGGCTGGAGCCTACGATCCTTGAATTCTCCCTCCCCGAGGCGAGCGGCCTCTCGCTGCTGCGTCACGATAGTGTAGAAGTGGTCGGGCACCAACCGGGCGACCAGCAGGCGGATAGCATTCGTGCCGATGTCGATAAAGGCGACGGTGCCGTCGGGCGATGGTGCAGGCTGGGATTCCACAGGCTACGCGGATACCTCAGGCCGCCAGCTTTGTACAGTCGCCAAGAGATCCATGGGGCGCTCTTCTACCATGCCGATCTCACCCCAGTAGACGGCCCCGGTGTTGCCGTCCAGTGTGATCGCGTCGCCTTCGGCCACATCACGCGACCCGATGCGGCACTTCGCGGCGGCGCCATCCAGTTTGAGGTCTCGACAGTTCACGATGCATACCTTACCCATTTGTCGCGCAACTACAGCCGCATGCGATGTCCGGGCGCCCCGGGCCGCTAGGACCCCCGCCGCGGCGATCACGCCAGGAAGGTCGTCGGGAGAGAGGGAGTCCCTCAGAAGGATCACCGGCCCCTGCACGGCGTAGGCTTCGGCGCTCTCATTACTCAACGCCACACGGCCCGCGGCCACGCCCGTCGATGCCGATTCTCCACGACCCAGCGGTTCGTCGTTGGAGTCCACCCGCGAAAGCACGATGCCGTCCAGGTCGACATCTGAAAGCAGTGCGAGTCCTTGTCCTGGAGTCAAGAGACCTTCGGCCACGGTGTCCACAGCGATCTGAAGCGCAGCCAGGGGAGCCCTCTTGCCGGTGCGGCTCTGGAGGATGAAAAGTTTGCCCTCCTGCACGGTGAACTCGATGTCCTGCATGTCCCCGTAGTCTCGCTCAAGGCGACGGCAGACGCGCTCAAGCTCTCCGGCGACCTCAGGCATGGCTCGGCCGAACTCGACCGCGGATCCGGTGGCCCGGCCGGACACCACATCCTCCCCCTGCGCACCGAACTTGAAATCCACCATCATCTCGCGGAAGCCAGAGGCCGGATTTCTGGTGAATACCACGCCTGCACCCGAGTCCATCCCCCTGTTGCCGAAGACCATCGCCTGCACGGTCACCGCGGTAGACGGCATAGACTCGAGCATCTCAGCCTTGAGAAACGCCTCTACGCGAGGCCCCCGCGCCGACCGCAGCACCGCCGACGTAGCGAGCTTCAGTTGCTCCCCCGGATTTGAGGGAAACCGGCTGCCCGCAAGATCGCCGAACAGCTCCTCGAATTCGTTGGCCAGTTTGCGAAGCGTCAGCGAATCGAGCTCCACGGGGTCGGGCACTCCCTCACTTTCAAGCACCCGCGAGAGCAGCGCGTCGTAGAGAGTGGCGTCGTGCGAGAACACGGTCTGTCCGAAGCTTTGGATCAGCCGCCGGTAGGAGTCCCAGGCGAAGCGCGGGTTCCCGGTCATGAAGACGAGCCCCTCCACCGTCTGCCGGTTCAGCCCCACGTTGAGCAAGGTCTCCATCAGCCCTGGCATAGAGACCGGAGCGCCCGACCTCACGGACACGAGGAGGGGCCGGCGCCTGTCTCCGTAGCGCAGACCGGTGGCGTCTTCCAAGTGCCGCAGACCCTTCTCCAAGAGCTTAGGAACGTCGGCTGGAAGGTGGCCGCCGTTGCTGTGGAAATCGTCGCACACGCCGACTGCCACGGCGAAGCCAGGAGGCACGGGCACGCCCAGAGAGGCCATCCGTGCCAGGTTGGCGGCCTTGTTCCCAAATTCCAAGGGCGATAGGTCGCCGGGGCACCCCCGGCCGATGTAGGCTATTCTGCGTCCGTTGTCGGTCATGCTCGCTTACCTGTTCGCGTTTTCGAGAACGTAGTCCCGCAAGATGTACACAGCGCGCATGAAACAGTTCATGGACTCTTCCACGGATCGCGCGAGCTGGAGCAACACCCAGAACTGCTTGAAGTCCGTGCACTCATCCACGATCACTTTCTCAGCGGCCCGATAGGCTTCGTCCCCATCTCGCTCGAAGTTCAAAACCCGGTCGATCGGATCGAGAAAGTCCTCCATCTCCTCCCGGCCGTAACCGGTTTGGATGTGGTCGGCCGCGTAGAGCGCCTTGAGGTATTCCTGACCGGCCTTCAGGGCGATCTCCGACATCTTGACCAGCCCGGTATACGTCCCTGCCCACGAAGAGTCGGGGACGGCGAGCGTAGTAAGGAAACTAGCTTCTTCGAGGTAGTCGAGCACGTCGTCGGAGGCGGTCAGCAAGTCAATGAAAGAACCGGCGGACTCGCTCCTTTTCGCCAGCGACCGCACGGTGTTGACAAGGTCGTCGGCCTGGCTTTCCCAGCGCTTGCTGCGCCTGGCGCTGCGGGTCACTAGAGCGGTGTCTCCCCCTCGCTGAATGCTGAGCAGGACGTCACGCAGGGAGGTAGCGACGTCCGTGATGAGCATGGCCTGCTCCGCGCACGTCTCGAGCAAACCCTGATGCCCCGAACGGAAATGGCGCAGCAGCTCCGTGCGGATCTCATCGTTGATCAGAAGACGTGAGCGCTTTGCGAACAAACCGCCGGTGGCCGTCTGAAGCACGCTTTCCACATACTCCAGGGCCTCGTCCTCACCCAGTATCTCGTAGAGAGGCTCGCGGTACCTGAGCGGCGCAGCCACCTCCAGGGCCTCATGGATCAGCTTGGCGCCTCCGAGCCGCAGAAACCCCATGTGGCCGACATCGTTGTCCGCCGCCCACCGCAGAGCCGTGACGCAATCCGCCTTCGGCAGAAATTCGCGCAGGGCCTTGCGGGCGCGGTTCCAGTCGATGAGGAAGACCAGTCGCGAGCCGAGATGCTCGAGAAAAGCCTTCTGCTCCTCTCTATCCGCAGCGCTGAATCGACCGACGGTGAGATGGTACATATCCTTCTCGAAGCCGGCTTTGCCCTGCTTCGACATGGTGTCGTTCCACTTGATATCCCACCGCGACAACATCCCACGGAGGAACTCCAGCCGAGGCAGATGGATATCGGTATACGTAACCGTCGTGGCAAGTCCCGACACGTTGATGACCATGACGTGGGCGTCGGTCATGCCGATGTCGTTCTGGATGACGAGCCTGGAGCCGGCGCGGGTAGCTGTGGCCCCGAGCCCGGGATGATCGAACTTCAGGGGAGCCGTGCGCAAGACACCGGTCATGAAAGCCCGGACCAGGTCTTTGTCCTTTTCTTTCAGCAGATAGGTATGGGCCCCTTCGATCACCTCGGTGGAAAGCTCCGTCTGCAGGACGTTGAGCTCTTTATGGAGGTCCATCACCAAAATGTGAAGGGTGTCTTCGCCCTTGCGGTCTCCGGACGTGATGCGATCGATGAGCAAACCGGCGACCGAGTCGCCGTCACTCGCCGGCAGTCCCTTCAGAAGCCGGCTGATCCGGCTCTTGTAGGGCTTGGAGACGGTAACGCCCTTGGTAAGAACCGGCCTCACCATTTCTTCCACTCCCGCACGGATGCCTGCGAATATCTTCCCGGAAAAGGGGATACGGTATCCCCCTTCTTGCGTCCGCGCGCTGCTCTCCACCACGGAGTCGAAGTCCGTATCGTCGACGTCCGCGGCTTTGCGCTCCGTCGCCAAGTCGGAGAACTCCTTTCCGGGTTCGTCCGCTCGAGACCGGGCGGTCTGCAGGAGGGTGAATAGATATTTGACCCGGTCGTTGGCGGCAAGGCCGGAGTTGACAAGCTCGGGTAAGAGCAATTCGCTCTCGCCCAACTCCTTGATGATGTCCTTTTTTTCCATTGTTCCCCTTGCCCACGATGCAGGCTGTCACGGCAATCCGCCCCACGCCGGCGCCTCATTAAGCCCCCCGATTGCAATTAGTATATACACCTATAGAAATAGGAGAGACCCGGGTGAGGCCCGCCGGGAGGGCCCCACCCGGGCTGAAATCGACGGGGGGCCCGTCAGCCGACCAGCCGGAGGGAGCGCCCGGCTGGTGCTGGCAATCCAT
>JADGPI010000093.1 GCA_017882525.1 Thermoleophilia bacterium | reverse complement strand
GGAGCGGACGTTCGGCTGGAGCGAGTCCGAAGTCCTGGGGCACAAGCCCCAATTCGTTCCGACAGACTACTTGGAAGAATTCCAGGCGAACCTCGACGCGACTCTTGCACAAGGTCCCCTGGAGCCCTTGGAACTGCAACGCGCGCGCAAGGATGGCAGTCCGGTGTTCATCCGCGTATCGCGTGCCCGTCTCCATGACCACCGCGGGAAGCTAGTGGGGCACGTGGCGATGGCCGAAGACGTGACGGAGGCGAAACGGTCCGAGGAAGACAAGCTGAGACTGACCCGCCTGGAATCTCTGGGGGTCATGGCCGGGGGCATAGCACACGACTTTAACAACCTCTTGATGGGGGTGCTCGGAAACGTCAGCCTCGCCCGTCAGGAGTCGGACCCCGCTAAGCTGGACGAACTGCTGAGCGGCGTGCAGGGCGCATCCGAGAAGGCGGTCGGCTTGACCCGACAGTTGCTCACATTCGCTAAGGGCGGCGCCCCCACAAAGGAACTCGCCGTCCTGAACGATCTAGTGGCGGATGTGTCTGGCTTCACCCTTAGCGGATCAAACGTGCGTGCCGACTACCGCCTCGAGGAGACGTGGTCCGCTGAGGTAGACCTGGGGCAGATCGCGCAGGTCGTCCAGAATCTGGTCATCAATGCTAAAGAGGCGATCCGGGGTGAGGGAGGCGTGATCGCGATCTCCACGGCTGACCGAACCGAGCCGAACGGTGACCAATATGTGGAAATCGCGGTGTCCGACACCGGGAGCGGCGTTCCGCCCCGGATACGGGAGCAGATATTCGATCCCTACTTCAGCACCAAGAAGGCCGGCAGTGGCCTGGGTTTGTCGGTCGCCCACTCCATCGTGACCCGGCACGGCGGAAAGATCGAGTTGGAGTCGACTGTACGAGCTGGAAGCACCTTCAGGGTTCTTCTGCCCGCCAAACCGGGGGTGATCGCGCAGCCGGAACCATCGGCGCGGCCGCGCGAAGGAGGAAAGGCCTCGGTTCGCGTGCTCGTTGTGGATGATGAGGATATGGTCCGCAAGATCCTCTCACGGATGCTCGGGCTCCTTGGGCACGAGAGTGTTCTCGCCGTCTCGGGCGACGAGGCCGTGAGGATGGTCCAGGCGGCCCAGGAAGCTGGCGAGCACTTCCCGCTCGCCATCATGGATCTCACCATGCCGGGCAGCCTTGGCGGCGTGGAAGCAACAGCTGCCCTGATCAAGATGGACCCGGACATGAAAGTGATCGTTTCGAGCGGTTATTCGGACGATCGCGCAATGGCCGACTACGCGAAATACGGCTTCTCGGCCGCCATCCAGAAGCCATACACCCTGGATATCCTGCGGGAGACGCTGGAACGGGTGCTGTGAGCGACCACTCCTCGCTCATCGGGGGCCGATTTCCGCCATTGTCTTCACGCGACCTTGAGGGGAAGACATTCGAGATCCCGGCGGACCTTTCCGGCACTTGCAACCTCGTAGTGCTGGCCTTCTCAAGGGATCATCGATTTGCGGTCGAGTCCTGGTTGCCTTACTTCGCTGGGCTGGAGGAGAGATTCGCTGGGCTAGAGGTGTGGCAGGTGCCTACGCTTGACAAGGGTTATCTGATCTTTCGGGGCGCGATCGACGGGGGCCTGCGGGCGGGCATCACCGACACAAAGGTGAAAGCGCATACGCTCACCGCTTACGTGGATGTTCGTGGCCTGCAACGGGATCTGGCCTTGGCCGGTCGGGACGAGGTCGAGCTGTATCTGCTCGACCGATTAGGGGTGGTCCAATGGCATGCGGCGGGCGGCTGGACGGCCGAGACGCTTGCCGGCCTGACCGCGGTGCTCGAGGGGCTGCCGGCCTAGGTCCAGCGTTGCCCGATGTGGCGGTTTCCAACGTTCAATCTAGGCCGCCAGTCCTTTGACCTCGTTCATAGTGCCGTCCTCGAAGACGATGTAGAGACTGCGGACCGTGTCTTCCTGGATATCGAGGTAGATGGCGGAAACCCCATTCTGCGGTACCCCGAACTCTATCTGCTGGCGAGTGACCGAGAGCTTGCGAAACAATACATAGCCGATGGGCAGGATCAGTACGACGACAGCGATGATGGCTGGTATCAACAAGGTGAAGCCTCCTCGGTCCGCGGTAATGCTGAACCAAACGATAGCCGACCGGTCGGACAGAAAAAGGCCGTCGCGCCCCGTCTGTCGGGTACCGGCCTCCACGTCGCACCCGCCCCGCTTTCCCCGGCGTCTGCCTCCCAGCCTTGGTCGCGTACCAGGTGCCAACGCGCCGCAGATGCCAACGCGCCAGACGGCCAGACACTTGACATCCGTTGCCGGCGCATGTTCCTCTCTAGTCAGGGGCACACCCCATGGCACGCACCAGTGAACCAAGGAGGCAGTACATGTATAGCCAGATCCTCATCCCTGAGGTAATGGCCTCGATGATGCCCGAGGACTTCCCGGCCGACAAGCTGAGCAAGCCCTGCTACAAGGTCAGGGTCGACAAGGATGTGATGGTCACGATGCGCGACGGCGTGCGGGTGGCCGTGGACGTCTACCGGCCGGACGCACCCGGGGAGTTCCCGTCGCTGTATGCGTCGTCGCCGTACCAGAAAGACTTGTACTGGCTGCCGCCGGTGCCGACGTTCCATATGCGCGAGACCAACAAGATCGAGTGGTTCGTGGAGCGCGGTTATTGCTACGTCAACCACGACATCCGGGGCAGCGGCAAGTCGGTGGAGGGGCAGTGGCGCTGGCACAGCCAGGAGGAGCAGAACGACCACTACGATGTGGTCGAGTGGATCGCGGAGCAGCCTTGGTGCACCGGCAAGGTGGGGATGATCGGCGAGTCGTACTTCGCCTGGACTCAGTGGATGGCGGCCGCCCAGGCGCCGCCGCACCTGGCCTGCATCGTCCCCTTTGACGGCGGCGCCGATATGTACCGGGACGTGGCCTACCACGGCGGCATCATGGCCACCGGCTTCCCGGCGGGCTGGCACATCACCGAGCTTCGCAGCCATTACCGGGTGGGCCGCGTGGCCGAGAATGCCACCCAGGGAGATTGGGACCTCGGGTGGAACGTCATCAACCACCAGTTGGCGGACGACTTCTGGAAAGTGCGCAATCCGGATTTCTCCAACATCCGCTGCCCTGTTTACAGCATCGGGATCCTGCACAAAGTGGGGATCCACCTGCGCGGCAACATCCGGGGATACGAGGAAGTGACCGCGCCCAAGAAGCTGATGCTCTGCCACGGGGATTTCGAGGGCGACGAGGTGGCCATCTTCGAGTCGATCCAGGTGCGCAATCAGCTCCTGCGTTGGTACGACCACTGGCTCAAAGGCAACGACACCGGCATCATGGACGAACCGGCGGTCAACGTCTTCGTACGCGGCCGCGAGGAGTATCGCCCTGAGAACGAGTGGCCGCTCGCCCGCACCGAGTACAAGAAGATGTACTTGAGCGACAAGCAGACGGGTGTGGTGGATTCTCTCAACGACGGAGGTCTTGGCTGGGATGCGCCGGCGGTGGACGGGGCGTCGGTGACCTACTCCTACCCTGATCCCGACTGGACGGGGTTCTCAGGGGTAGGGACCGCTGTGATGGACAGGGGGATCCTGCACCCCTGCAAGAAGATCCTCACCTTCACCAGCGACCCGATGCCGCAAGATACCGAGGTCATCGGAAGCACAGTGCTTGTGCTCTACGCGTCGTCCGATCAGCCGGACACCGAGTTCCTGGTAAGGATTTGGGACCAGCTTCCCGATGAGATGCAGATGCCGGGCATGCCCCCGGCGGGGCGGATACTCACCAGGGGCTGGCTCAAAGCCTCACACGCAGCAACCAAGAGTGAGGAGCTCAGCAAACCATTCCGTCCCTACTACATGCACGATGCTCCGAAGCCTATCGAGCCGGGCAAGATGTACAAGTTCGAGATCGAGATCTGGGCCACGTCTAACTGCTTCCTGAAGGGACACAGGCTCCGTCTCGACCTAGCCAACGGGGACTCGAATGCCCTGGACTTCGGCGGCCACTACTACGGGCTGAAGGTGGGCAAAGACACTATCTACTTCGACAAGAACCACCCGTCGCACCTGATTCTACCGGTGATACCTCCCAAATAGGCTTGGAGGGCGCCGGCTTGCGCCGGCGCCCTCCCGCACGGGGACGAAGCTCCGCGGGAGGGATCGGGGGGGCAGGCCGGTAGGCCTGCCCCCCCGT
>JADGPI010000092.1 GCA_017882525.1 Thermoleophilia bacterium | reverse complement strand
GAAGCGGTAGATCACTACCGCGGCGGGAATCGCGGTAAGCGCAAGGAGCACGACGGAAAGGATCCACGCGCCCGGATACGCCGACAGGTAGGCGAGTTGCTGCGAGCCGACCACCAACGCCGACGCGCCCAAGAATAGGAGGAACAGCCAGAAGGCCGGTTCTGCCGGTCGCCGGAAAGATCCGTCGGATCGCGGGGAATAGCCCCACCTCGGCGTTCCTTGCATCCACGACTGGTTCACCGCGGGATCCCCAGGCTGCGCAGCATTTGGTCAAGGTCCCCCTGTAACCGGCTGAGCTGCCCGGTGGGCGCGATCGCCAGCATCACGACCCCGGTACCCCCGGCCGAAACCGCGACCATCTCCCCGTCGAGCGAGGCGCCGTTCTGCGTTCCGTTGAACAACTCCCTTCGACCGGCCAGACTCCCGGCGACCGTGACGCTGTCCGGGATAAGTGATTGGAAGTAACTGAATTGCTGCTTCAGCTGGCCCAGTTGGTCGTCGAGAAGCTGTTGGGATGTGCCGGTAAAAGAGCCGGCGGCGAAGACGACGATCACTCCGCCTTTCTGCATGGACACCCCGTTCGGTCCGACGTTCCACACTTTCGCGGCCGACGACCAGCCAGACGGGGGGCGCACGGTCACGCCCTGTGCGACAGACACGGGCTGACCGGCCGGCAGCTTGCCGGACTGGCCGGCCGCCGTCGAAACGACCATCATGATGAGCAACCAACCGAGCATGATGGCGCCCAGGACCAGTGTCGGGCGCCAGCCCGACCGCGTCCTGCGCACCACGGGTGCTTGTCGAGGAGAAACGGGCGCGATGTGCGTGCCCCTGGGCTCCAATTCAGATCCGCCTCGTCCGTTCACATCCCCTGCCTAAAGTGCTCACAGTGCGAAAACAACAAGGGCCCCGGCCGTCGTATGCGGCGGGGCCCTCGCGTCCTCACGAGAATCCGGATCCGAGGCTCCTAGGTGGAGGTAAGGGGACTCGAACCCCTGACCTCAACGCTGCCAGCGTCGCGCTCTCCCAACTGAGCTATACCCCCACGAGCGGCCACGGATTATAGCCGCTACACCAAGCCGGTGCAACCGCCCCGATGCCTATTCCAGCTCCTCGACCGGCGCCTGCTTCCACAGGACGTCCAGCCGATAGAACGCACGTGCTTCCGGTGTGAACACGTGGACGATGAAGTCCAAGAAGTCCATGAGGATCCACTCGCTGCCGGCGCTGCCTTCGATGCCGGCAGGCATCACTCCCAACTCTTGCTTCAACTTGAACCCGATCTCTTCAGAGATACGTTTCGTCTGCCGGACGTTGCGGCCACTGCAGAGCAAAAGGAAGTCGGTGTAGGGCACCAACTCATGCATGTCGAGGATCTTCACGTCTTCGGCCTTCAGCCCCAGGGCAGCCTCAGCCGCGAGAAGCACACGGGCATGCACTGCCTCAAGCTCTGCCGGGGTCTCGGGCTTCGTGGGACGTTCCCGGCGCGAAAGTGCCTCGAGATCCGGAGGCGCCGGTTCGGTCGAGGCAAGCTCTTCAGTGGGTGGGATCTCCTTGGTGGACACGCTTGGCTTTACTCCCATTCGATAGTCGAGGGCGGTTTGCTCGAGATGTCCAAGACCACGCGGTTCACGCCTGGCACCTCGTTGATGATGCGGTTCGAGATCCGCTCGAGAAGGTCGTGAGGCAGACGAGCCCAGTCGGCCGTCATGGCGTCGTCCGACGTGACCGCGCGCACGACGATCGGGTATGCGTACGTACGCTCGTCACCCATGACCCCGACGCTGCGTATTGCCGGCAAGACCGCGAAAGACTGCCAGATCTGCCGGTACAGACCGGCCCGCTTGATCTCATCCAGCAGCACGAAGTCTGCCTCCTGCAGGATCTGAAGCCGTTCTTCGTCCACTTCGCCGATGATCCGTATCGCAAGGCCGGGCCCCGGGAAGGGCTGCCGCCACACTATGCTCTCGGGCAGGCCCAACTCCGCCCCCACCACCCGCACCTCGTCCTTGAAGAGCATACGCAGAGGCTCGACCAGGTCGAAGTCGACGTCCTCCGGCAGGCCCCCCACGTTATGATGCGACTTGATCTTTGCGGCCTCTCGCGTGCCGGATTCGATCACGTCCGAGTATAGGGTGCCTTGCACCAGGAAGCGCGCTTTGCCCAGCTTGCGCGACTCTTCCTCGAAAGTCCGGATGAATTCCTCCCCAATGATCTTCCGTTTCCGCTCGGGCTCGGTCACCCCCGCCAGTTTGGACAGGAACCTCTCCTTGGCCCGAACGTGGATGAGGGGCACGTGGAAATGGCGACGGAATGTGGCCTCCACCTCCTCGCCCTCGTTCTTCCGCATGAACCCATGGTCCACAAAGATGCAGGTGAGTTGGTCGCCAACCGCCTTGTAGGTGAGTAGAGCCGCCACCGCGGAATCAACACCGCCGGAAAGTCCGCACACGATGCGCTCGCCACCCACCTCCGCCTGAATGCGCCGCACTGCTTCCTCGATGATGGAAACCGGCGTCCAGGTAGGAGCGATGTCGCAGATCCTATAGAGGAAGTTCTTGAGTAGCTCTTGCCCGTAGGCAGTGTGCCGCACCTCCGGGTGGAACTGGACGCCGTAGATCCCGGCCTCACGGTCTTCCATGGCCGCGACCGGCAACAGGTCGCTTTGCGCGGTGACCACGAATCCGGCAGGCGCCTCCAGAACGGAATCGCCGTGGCTCATCCAGCAGGCCATGTCCGCGGGTAGACCTTCGAACAGCCGCCCCCGCTCGACCACCGACACCGTGGCACCGCCATACTCAGCCGATTCCAAACGCCCGACGCGCCCACCCTTCAGCTTGGCCATCAACTGCAGGCCGTAACAGATGCCCAGCACCGGCACCCCAAGCTCGAACACCAAGGGATCGAGAGTCGGAGCGTCAGGCTCATTGACGCTGCGTGGACCCCCAGAGAGAATCAGGCCCGCCGGATTGGCCGCCCGTATCTGCTCCACCGGTGTGTCGTACGGGATGAGCTCCGAATAGACCCTGCATTCCCGGACCCGACGCGCGATGAGCTGGGCATACTGTCCGCCGAAGTCCAGGACCAGGACCTTTCTGACTCCCTCGGTACTAGCCACGGTACACCTCCTCGAGTTCCACGGATGCGGCCAATCTCAAAGCGTCTTTCGCTGAGAACACACCGGCGCCGAAATGGCCCACGTTCGCGGCGGCGCAGCCGAGCCCAAAGCGCAGGCACTCCTCCGGACCGCTTCCCTCAGCCATCTTCACAGCGTAACCACCCACCAGCGCATCACTCCAGCCGACAGGCGAGACCATCTCCACGGCCGGCAATTTTGCCACGAACGTACGGGGGCCGCTCGCATCCTGCAACTCTGCGACGCACCCGTAGCGGTACGTGACCACCGCGGATCCGCTCCCCATCTCGCACATGCGGTGCACGGCGTGGACCATGTCGTCAGTGCCGTTGAACTCATATCCGATGAGTCTTTCGGCGTCCACCTGCTTTGGAAAGATGAAGTCCGGGCCCGCCTTTATTCCGAGGCGCAAAGGCTCGGTGTAGGTATAGAAAAAGACGGTTAGACCTAGCCGCTTCAGACGCTGGATCATCTCCATGTAGACGTCGTCGCCGAGCGCTCTCGGCAGGCTACCCCCCAACACAGCGATGTCTGCAGCTTTGCCTAGATACTCGAGCTTTTCCATCATCAGCGCAAGCTCGTCGGGACTGATCTCAGGCCCCATCTCGTGTATCTCCGTCACCACGTTGCTCGCCGGGTCCACGACCACGGTCGACGTGCGGGATTCCCCTTCGATACGCACGAAATCGCACAGGATCCCTTCCCCCACCAGGTCAGCCAGGATCTGGTCGCCCCGTCGGCCTCCGATGAAGCCGGTGGCGATCACCGGGCGCCCGAGGGTCTTCACGACCCGCGCGACGTTTATGCCCTTGCCTCCAGGCAGGATCACGGTGTCGGTCGCCCGATGTCGATACCCGGCCTGGAAGTTCGGCACCGTCATTGTGCGGTCCAGGGCCGGATTCAACGTGACAGTCAAGATCATTCTGATCTCAGCCACCTACCCATTTGGTCAGCCGGTGCCAGAAGTAAGCCACCTTGAGACCCAAGGTGACCTTATCCACGGAGCGCGCCGCGACCAGGTTCACAGTAGCGACCGACCTCCCGCCCACCGTGTACTCGACCTTTCCATACACTTGGCCGGCGCGCACGGGCAAAACCAGGTGAGGATCGACGGTCACCTGACTCTTGGTCTGGTCACCCTTGAACACGGTCGCTTCCACGGCCTTATCGGTCACGAGCTCAAGCTTCTCATCCAGACGATACGGCAGGACCATCTCCGCCGTCGGCACACCCTCTGCAGCGAGTTTGACCGTCTGATACTGGGAAAAACCGTACTGCAACAACGCCTTGCTGTCCGCCCAACAGGGAGCTTGGGTCTTCTCCCCCAAAATCACGCTGATCAGGGACACTCCCTTGGACGTCCCCGAGCCGACCAGACAGAAACCCGCCTTGCTCGTATAACCGGTCTTCACACCGGTCACCCAACTCACCGCGCCCAGGATCTCGTTGTGGTTGCGAAAAGTCTGGACTTTGGTGTCGCCGGGCATCGTTATCGACCAGTCCACGGTGCCCACAACCTTGCGGAACTCTTCGTTCTTCATGGCATATTGGGCCAGGGTGGCCAGATCACGAGCCGACGAGTAACCCGCCTTGTATCCCGTGGTGTCGAGACCGTGCGGATTCGTGAAATGGGTGTTCTTCAACCCCAGGGCCGCAGCCTTGTCGTTCATCTTCTCCACGAACGCCTCCACCGTGCCGGCCGAAGCCTCGGCGAGCGCTACCCCGGCATCGTTGGCGCTCTTGACCATAAGCGCATACAGAAGTTGCTCGACCGTGAACTGCTGGCCCGCTTTCATGCCCAACTGGGATTCGTTGGTGGCTTCGGCCCTCTTCGAGGCAGTCACCACCTTGTCCAAGTGCAGAGACTCGATGGCCACAATGCAGGTCATGATCTTGGTGGTTGAGGCGATCTGCCGCCGAACGTTCGCATTGTGCGAGTAGATGACCCTGCCTGAGCCCACGTCGATGAGGATGGCCGCCGGCGCGCTCAGCGACGGCGCAGCGGCCAGTGACCCCGTCGCCGCCCGGGAGGTCGTCTGAGTCTGGACCGTCGTGCCGGTGGTCGCGGGGAGAACCCCGCCGGCCGTAGAGATGATTGTCGTCGTGGGCGCCGCTTGTGTAGTCGTCGTCGCGCCCCGGGCGACCCCGCCAAGGGCGATGACGGAGACCAGAAGAGCGAGCAGGAGAACGAGGACCGGGACTGCCCAGCCCCGTCTCTTCGACACGGCAATCATGGCGCGGAGTATAGCATGGGCGTTGTCAGCTCCCGGGGGCCGTGAAGGGAGCCCACGACCCGGTGTTATACTTCGGCACCGGATACATCCGAACGGGAGGTGTGACGATCGCCGAGGCATTTCGCCGCGCTTGGGGCCGGTTGATCCGAAAGCAATGGCTGATCTTTTACCCCTTCGCCCTCGCCATCATGAACATAGTCGCGTTCTTGGCTGTGTACGCCGGCGCCGGTGGCCGACTGCGCTGGAGCGATTTCCTCTCAGCAGCCTACAATCGCGGCCAATTCGTGGAGGACCACTTCCTCACAGGGCTTTCCCTCACCCCGGCACTGGGCTTGACCATTTTCGCCGGCCTTGCGGTTTGCCTACTGGCCGCGATGATCCGCGCGCCCTACTTCCGCGCCATCGCCGGTCCGGGCTACCCTCTGGCTCCTCGTGCATGGAACGAGATCGGACGGCTCTCTCTTTTCTATCTCTTCAGTAATCTGGTGCTCTGGATCTTGCCCGTCGCCGGCCCTTCGGGCGGCGCACTGGGAGGGATCATTCTCTTTTTTGCCCTTATCGTGGCGATCCTGGTCGCGTTCGCCGACTATGCCATCGTGTTCGAGCAGCTTGGCTTCGGTCCTGCCTTGCGCCGCAGCTTCCAGCTGGTCCGAAGGCAATGGATCCCGGTGCTCCTCGTGGTGGTCGTGTTCCAATTGCTCGCCCTGGGGCTTCACGCGCTCTATGGCCTCTACTACGGCGGCACCAATCAGGTCTTCCTCTTGCTTCCCCTCAGCCAACTCCTGATCGAATCCCTTATCGTGCTCTTTGCCGATCTGATGCTGATCGCCCTCTACGAGCGAGCGCGTCTGACGATGCAGCCGTAGGTCGCCCTTGGCGCCGCACTCGCGCTACGGCGCATCAAAGCTCGATGTGAACGGTCGGCACGGTCGTCGTGGGCGCGGGCGGCTCTATATGCCGGCCCCCGTTTCCCACCACGCCGCCAAGGACGGCGCCGGCGATCACCCCCACCACCACGATGAGAGCCACAAAGGGCAGCACGTTCCGACGCCATAGGCCCAGTGAGCCCGGCTCTTCGACCTCGAAAGAATCGTCATCCACGTCCTGCCGCCTCCCACAGGGCCGCCCGCATGGCCGCCGCCTCGGTTCGTGCCGCGTCGACCCACGAACCTTCCCCTTTTCTGTACGCGTATAGGATGGCCCTGGCCGAGTTCACAACCGCCCCGGTGCCCTTCGCATCGAACACGCCGACCAAGTCAGCGGCCTGTGCCCCCTGCGCTCCGTATCCAGGGATGAGGAGGGGAACGCCGGCCATCCTGTGCCGCAGTTCGACGGCCTGCTGCGGGTGGGTCCCGCCTACCACCGCTCCCACAGAGCGATACCCCCGCTCACCGAGCGTTCCCGCTCCCCAACTGCCCACCATGTCCGCCACCCGCTCGTAAACGGTCTCCCCCGAATCAAGACGGAGGTCCTGGATCTCCCGCGAACTTGGGTTGGAGGTTTTCACCAAGACGAACACCCCCTTGCCATCATCGCGAGCGCGTCTCAGGAAAGGCTCCAACCCGTCGGTGCCGAACCAGGGGTTCACCGTCACAGCATCAGCTCCAACCACATCCAGATGAGCGCGCGCGTACGCCTCGGCCGTACTCCCGATGTCACCCCTCTTGATATCGGCAATGACCAAGTAACCCAGTTCTCGAGCAAGATGCACGATGTTCTGGTAGAGCTCATATCCTGCGCACCCCAACGCCTCGAAATAGGCTATCTGCACCTTCACTGCGACGACCTCGTTCTCCAGAGCGTGAAGGAGGGGCAACAGGAAATCTCGGAAACTGGCGACGACCATATCCGTCTCGTTGTCGTAGCTAAGAGCCTCGTGCTTTTCCCTGAGTATCGGTGGCAGCAGTTCGAAATCGGGGTCCAGTCCCAAGACGACGTGGGACCGCTTCGTCTCAACCGCCCCAAGCAGTCTATCGGCGAAGTTCGCGGCGGCCACGGCTCATCTCCTTCCCCTAGAAAAGAAAGGGCCGCTGGGAGCGGCCCTCGTGATACATGTAAACGGGAGCGCTACTTGACGGCGCTCTTCAACGCAAGGCCCGCACTGAACTTCGGAACTTTGCTCGCCGGGATCTTGATCTTGGCTTTGGTCTGCGGGTTGATGCCATCCCGCGCTTCACGGTTCTGAACGTAGAACTTGCCGAAACCCGTGAATTGAACGTCCTCCCCCTTCTTCAGCGAGTCGGTGACGACTTCGACGAACGCGTCAACAACACCAGCGGCGTCCTTCTTGCTCATGCCGGCCTTAGCGGCGAGCTTATCCACGAAATCCGACTTGGTCACAGCTACCTCCCTTTGTCCACGCGGTACCTTTTTACCTTACCAAATGCCCTGGACCCCACACAAGCACTTTTTGCGCCGGGAATGGGCATAAACGCCACTTTCACTTAAACTGGCCTATGCCCAACTCCGATGAGGTGAACAAAGGCCGAAGGGTAAGCCCGGCAGCAGCCGCGGCCTCGACGCCTCCTTCCTGCCGGTCGACCACACAGAACAGGTCCTCTACGACCAGCCCCGCTTCTCTCAAAGCCTCAGCGGCCATGATCGCCGCCCCCCCAGAAGTCACGATATCCTCGACGAGGGCTACCCTCTCCTCTGGGGCCCAGCGCCCTTCGATCCGCTTAGTAGTGCCGTATTCCTTCGACTGCTTGCGAACAAGGAGCAGCGGCAGGCCGAGCTCCAACGAAAGACCGGCTCCCAGGATGACGCCCCCCAATTCCGGGGCAGCCAACCGCTGGAACTCCTCGCCCGTCGCAAGTTGGTTGCGAATCATCATCGCCATCTCGTGGACGATGCCCCGTAGCACCCGTGGCTCGGTCTCGAACAAGTACTTGTCCAGATAATAACGGCTTCGCTTTCCGGACCGGAGGACAAAATCTCCTTCCAAATAAGCAACCGCCATAAGAAGCTTCCCCAAAGATTCCTTTTCCACGCTACCTCCCGTCAGGGTCACACCACAGGGTCACACTAAGCACCCGATACTGCCACGCCCTCCACGGCGAACGAAGGACAGAGCGCGCTCCCGTATAAAGGGATCCATCGGCTGTCGGCAGCTATGTCCACCACGCCCTTCAGAAAGGTCAGAAAATCCGTAGCGATGGTGACCTCACGGACGGGGCGCCCAGCAACCCCACGCTCGATCAATCTTCCCGTGACCCCCACGCTGATCTCTCCACTCACAGGATTAACGCCGGAGTGCAGCCCCGAGATACTCTCAACATACAAGCCTTCGCCGACGCGGGCCAGCAAGTCGTCGAGACT
>JADGPI010000091.1 GCA_017882525.1 Thermoleophilia bacterium | reverse complement strand
GGGACCGCTTTTCCCGTGTTGACGGGATAGCCGGCCGCACGCGAGGCAGCCGCTCCGGGCAGGCGACTATGCGAGCTTATGCTGCTGGGCGCCACGGGTCAAGGACTTGCCTCTGCTGACCAGCCCGTGCGGACCCGCTCGATCTCTAGCCTTTCGCCAGTTTAGACGCTCTAAGCATGCGACCGTAGATGACCAGCATCGCTCCAAGCGCGGTCACAAGCGCGAGAGTGATCTTGGTTACGTCCAAGATAGGCTGAACGGTCACACCCTCTGTATCGATGATTATGGCAGCCACAGGGCGCCCCATCGCCCCGCCCCCGCCGCCTCCACCACCACCACCGCCAGTTCCCTCCGCTTGGGCGTCGGGACTCTGACCATCGGCGGTGGCTGGCCCTCTGCGGCCTCGCGCGCCGCGCCCTGCCCCCGATCCGAAACCCATGCCTGAGCCAAACCCACCGCCGGCGCCGACTTCGGCCGCGGTGATGATCGTCCGATCGCCTTGCGTGAAGGGAGCGCTGAAGACCGCGTCCACTCGTGCGGTGGCGAAAAGCTTGTCCAATACGCCCATGCGTTCTTGGTTGGCCCGCTCGACCCGGTTCATGATCTCGTCCAGATTCTCGTCCATCAATTACTCCCTTCGTTTTCCTCGGAGGGTATTCCTGTGCGCGGCACGGCCGATGAGAAGGCATCCGACAAAGGTAAGCCCAAGCAAGGTTCCCTGCGCTGCTCGCGTCCAATCGATGACGGGGATGCGCCGGGCGATCTCTCCCCCTTCAACGCGGACCGCCGCCGGGCGCGCGCATGACAGTAGAAAGAACGGCAACCTGATCGTCAGCCGGCGAGCCTGAGGTGTCACGGCTAGGCCGTGTACCTCTACCCTTGGGGCCTCGAGCGTCTCGATGTTGAAGAAGTGGGCCACGGACACTTGTCTCTTCCCGACCGAGAAGGCTGCGCAGTCAGTTGGCCGCAGGTGGCTCGGCTGTGGAGCCCGTCTCTACGGCCGGCTCGACCGCCTCGTTCTCCTGACTTTCGAGAAGCTCCGCGGCTTCTAACGCGGCGGCGGCCTCCGCAGCAAGGGCGGCCGCTTCGGCTTCAAGCGCCGCTTCCGCCTCGGCTTTGGCGGCCGCGATGGCTGCCAGTTTCTCCTCGACGGCGTCCAGTTTCTTCTGAAGCCGGATCGGCTGGATGAAGTAGAAGTCGAACAACGTCTCGAGGACGTCCAAGTTCCACTCCGCCTCGCCGGGTTCCACGGCCATGAGGGCGGCCGGGTGCTGGCTCTTGAGCGGGTTGGCCTCTAGTTTTCCCACGCGGACGAGTGTCTCCAGGGCCTGCTTCAAGTAGGCAGGCATGTCCGCACAGCGGACCAGCTGACGGATCTGATCGAGGAGACTGCCGAATCCAGCGCATGATTGGGTGCTGAGGAAGCGGTGAAGGAGCCGCCGGCTGAGTGCCGCGGAGGCCTCGGGGCTGTGATGCAGCACCTGGCTCGCCACCTGGTACTCGGCGGCGAAGTCGGTGGGTACCTCCTGGGCGGGGCGAGCGCGCTCCGAAAACTGGGGCCATACCGGGTAGGACGAGCCCGCGGCCGTTCCCAGGGTGACGATGATCCGGTCGCACGTAGGACACCTATCCGAGGACACGCTCCATACACCGTCCTGGTCTTCCCCCAGGGCAAAAGAATGCGGTGTTCCGGTGTACTCCATCTGGCAATGTGGGCATTTCATGCCTTCGCGACCCTCCTTGAGCGGGTCCCCGGCATGCGATGCGGGGCCCAATGCTGACACAAGAGTAGAAAGCATACTCGCGAACTCGGCCTTGCGACAACTTCGTTCTTCACGGCGACTTCGGCTAACATACGTCGCTGGACCCCAAAGACGGCGACGATCGCATTCAGAAGGGAGGATTCGCGTGGCACGCAACGGGAAGACCTGACCCCGTCTCGCACTGTGCACGGGCTGCATACTCGCAACTGATACGCGAGCCGCCGGAACTGTCTTGGCCTGATCGTTGCTTCCTGGCCGTAGTCTCTCCGGCGTCTCACGACGACAACCCGGAGGACACCATGGCTGACGCCGTGACCGATTACCGCCCTATGTGGGAGGGCCTTGGGCTCGACCTGGGGGCACACGACCTACTTCTTTCCGCTATCCCGATGATGTACGCCGACGCCTACCTCTCCCAGACGGACCGGCCGGAAGGGATGGCATATTTCGACTTCGTCCTTAGCGAGATCCATGGGTTGCGCATCAAGGAGCTGATGGATCACAAGGCTGCCGGGGGGACGGTGATCGGCACATTCTGTTTGTACGTCCCCGAAGAGATCATCCGGGCGCTCGGGGGCCTCTCAGTGGGGCTGTGCGCAGGCGCCGAGTGGGCGTACGACGAGGTAGAGCGCCTTCTGCCACGCAACACCTGCGCTCTCATCAAGTCTTTCATGGGCTTCAAGATCGGTAAGGTCTGCCCCTACGTCGAATCGTGCGACTTGGTGATAGGGGAGACTACGTGTGACGGGAAGAAGAAGGCCTACGAACTCTTCGGCGAACTCGCCCCTGTGTACGTAATGGAGCTCCCCCAGATGAAGCGCCCGGCCGACCAGGCGCTCTGGCGCGGGGAGATCGACCGCCTCGTGGCCAAGTTGGAAGAGGTCACCGGGAGGCGCCTGACGGCCGAAGCGCTGTCGAAAGCGATTAAAGAGGTGAACGACAAGCGGCGGGCGCTTCAACGGTTGAACGCGGCTCGTAAGGCCTCACCGGTCCCCATCTCGGGTAAGGATGCTCTATTGGCGGTCCAAGTGGCCTTTTACGACGATGTGCCGAGGTTCACCCAGATGGTCAACGCGATCGCGGATGAGCTGGAGCAGAGGATCGCGGCTGGTACCGGCGCCCTACCTGCCGGTGCGCCGCGGGTCCTGGTGACCGGAAGCCCGATGTCTATCCCCAACTGGAAGCTTCACGACGTCATCGAGAAAGCCGGTGGGGCCGTCGTGATGGAGGAACTCTGCACCGGTTCCCGGTACTACGAGAAGCTCGTGGACGAAACAGCCACCGATATCGACGGCATGCTGGACGCGGTGGCGGAGAAGTACCTTGACATCAATTGCGCGTGTTTCACACCCAATCCTGGGCGTACCGAAGATGTCGTCCGGCTTGCGCAGGAATACGGGGCGGACGGCATCGTCCACTATGCCCTGCAGTTCTGTGCGCCGTACCAGATCGAGGCGACCACCATCGAGAGGGCGGCCCAAAAGGCCGGACTCCCGGTGCTCCGCATCGACACCGACTATTCGATGGAAGACGTGGGGCAGCTCTCCACCCGGGTTGAGGCGTTCCTGGAGATGATAGGTTGACGATCGTTCTCGGCCTTGATGTGGGTTCCCGCACGGTCGACGCTGTGTGGCTCGAGGACGGCGTGGTGATGGAAAGCCTCGTCGTCGACTCTGGTTACGACGCCCAGGAGGCGTGTACCGGCCTGGTAGCCCGTGGCGACCACCACTCTGTGGTCGCCACGGGCTACGGACGTCATGCCGCGGCCGCCAATTTCGGCGGCCGCGCGGTGAGCGAGATCTCGGCATACGCCCGCGGGGCCGCGCACCTGTTCCCGCGAGCCCGTTCGGTCCTGGACGTCGGCGGCCAGGATACCAAGGCCATCGTTTTGGGCGACAACGGACGTTTCGGCGATTTCGAGATGAACGACAAGTGTGCCGCCGGAACCGGCCGGTTCCTCGAAGTGATGGCTGCAACGCTCGGCTACGACCTCGCCGAGATGGGGGTGGCTGCTCTCGGCGCCGGCGGCAGCGCCAAAGTGTCGGCCATGTGCACGGTTTTCGCGGAGAGTGAAGTGACGACTTTGCTCCACCGAGGCGAGGACAGGGGCCGCATCGCGCTCGGGGTGTGTGAAAGCGTCGCCGGACGGATGCTCAGCATGCTGAAACGTATCGACGCGCCGGAACCGCTTGTGTTTGCCGGGGGAGTGGCTCGGAACGTGGCCGTCCTGCACCTAGTTTCGCTCGGTTTCAAAGGCGCCGTTCTAGTCCCGGTCGAGCCGCAGACAGTCGGAGCCCTCGGCGCCGCGTTCATCGGCTTCGACAGGATTCCCCGAGGCGATTCAGGCCCCGGTCATCCCTCTTTCGGCTCCAGTCCGGCCAGCTTCTCCAGCTCGAGAACGACGGCTGAATAGTCCTTCCATTCCAGCCCGTCGGCAATGGCAGCCGCGTAGACCTCTCGGATCCGCCGGGTAGCGGGCAACTCCACGTCTAGTTCTTCCGCGCTGCCCAGAGCCAGGTCAAGATCTTTGGCGATGTTGTGCATGCTCATGGCCGGCTTGTCGTAGACGCGCGCAGCCAGCGACGGTGCCTTCCCCGTCACCACCTGGGATCCCACGGCGCTCGCGCTAAGCACTTCGAGCATGATGTCCCAGTCCAGTCCGGCTTTTTCGCCCATGACGAGCCCTTCGGCCCACACCTGCATGATGGAGGCGACCATGATCTGATGGATGAGCTT
>JADGPI010000090.1 GCA_017882525.1 Thermoleophilia bacterium | reverse complement strand
CGCGCAAACCTGTTCGCGCAAGAGGGCGCGGGCCGCGTTTGGAGGACATGCCGACTGTCGTGGGTCCTGGGGTGCCGCTTCGCAAGGGTGTAAAACCTTCCGGCAACGTGGTGACCAAAGAAGAGCTCGCTGAGCGACTGAAGGCTGAGAAGGAAGAGAGAGTCGCAAGAGCGGAAGCGGCTCGCAAGGCGGCAGCGTCTCCGCCGCCGCCCCGGCCGCCAAGGGCGGCAGAACCTGAGCCGCCTAGTTTGAGACCGCAACCCGCTCGTCCTCCGGCACCCGTGGCGCGGCCGGTGGGGCACAGTAGTGTGGCGCGCGACGCGGCCGAGCGGCGAGTACGACCCGTGCGAGTCGCCCCCGAAGTCGCCCCGGAAACGTGGGAAGAAGGCACTGAGCCGGTGGCTGCAGCGCTGCCCTCTCGGGTACCCGCTGCCTCACGAGTTCGACGTGGCGACGACAAACCGGCCAAACGGCGGGTGATCATCGATTCCCAGGCGGGTAGAAAGGGCGGTCGGGGCGGCTTCCGCGATCGGCGGACGAGCATCGGCGATGTCGAGAAGCCTCTCGCCAAACGCAAGGTCGTGCCCGGCACTGAGTCCCCAGCGAAGGTCAAGAGCGGTGCCAGCGTCAAAGACGTGGGAGAAGTTCTTGAGATCGGCGCCGGCGAGCTGATAAAGACGCTGCTGAACCTTGGGGAGATGGTCACCATCACCCAGTCCCTTTCTGACGACGCGATCATGATCCTGGCGGAGGAATTCGAGCGCCAAGTTGAGATCGAGCACGCCGAAGAGGAGATTGAGACCTCCGCCGGATTCGTAGACGAGCCTGGCGACCTGACCGACCGGGCGCCTGTGGTGACCATCATGGGCCACGTGGACCACGGGAAGACGTCATTGCTGGACGCCATCAGGGAGACTGAGGTCGTCAAGTCTGAGGCCGGCGGCATCACTCAGCACATAGGGGCTTATCAGGTCACTCACAAGGACAAGAAGGTCACGTTCTTGGACACCCCCGGACACGAGGCGTTCACCGCAATGCGGGCGCGGGGTGCCAAATCCACCGATATCGCGGTCATCGTGGTCGCCGCCAACGACGGGGTGATGCCGCAGACACTGGAGGCCATCAGCCACGCCAAAGCGGCCGAAGTGCCCATCCTGGTGGCGATCAACAAGATGGACCTTCCCGACGCCAACCCTGACATGGTGAAGAACCAGCTGTCGGAACAAGGGCTTGTCCCAGAGGAATGGGGCGGCGACACAGTGATGGTGCAGGTCTCGGCCAAGCAGCGCACGAACCTGGAAGACCTGATGGACATGATCCTGCTGGTTGCCGAGGTGATGGAACTGAAAGCGAACGCGACGGCTTCAGCGTCAGGCGTGGTCATCGAGGCGCAGCTGGACGTGGGCCGGGGCCCGGTCGCGACGGTGCTGGTGCAGCGCGGTACCTTGCACGTGGGGGACGCCGTCGCTTCGGGCGAGGCATACGGCAAAGTCAAAGCCATGTTCGACTTCACCGGCAAGGCGCTCACGAAAGCCGGGCCGGCCGTGCCGGTCCAGATCCTTGGTTTCAACACGTTGCCCGCGGCTGGTGACTTTGTGACCGTTGCGCGCGACGAGCGGGAGGCCAGACAGAAGGCAGAGCAGCGCACCGCCCGTCTGCGTCAAGAGCAAGTGGCCAAGAGCCGGGGCGGGGCGAGCAGCCTGGACGAGTTCTATCGCCGGTTGAAAGAAGGCAAAGTCAAGGAGTTGCCGCTCGTCATCAAGGGCGACGTGGGTGGCTCCGTGGAAGCGCTTGAGGAAGCGCTTCGCAACATCACCCATGCTGAGGTGAAGGTCGAGGTCGTGTTCGCCGGTGTTGGCGGAATCAACGAATCGGACATCATGTTGGCTTCGGCCTCGAAGGCGGTCGTCATCGGTTTCAATGTGCGGCCATCGGTGGCTGCCAAGGCGTTGGCCGAGCAAGAACACGTAGACGTGCGTACGTACCGCGTCATCTACAAAGCCATCGAAGACGTCGAAGCGGCGCTGGTGGGCATGCTCGAGCCGGAGCACGTGGAGGAAGAGCTAGGCACGGCGGAGGTGAGGCAGGTGTTCCGTGCTTCGCGTATCGGGCTCATCGCGGGGTGCTACGTGCAGACGGGCAAGATCACGCGTTCGGCGAAGATCCGTATCGTTCGCGACGGCAGCATCGTGCACGAGGGATCCATCGGCTCGCTGAAACGGTTCCAGGACGACGTCCGTGAAGTCGCGGCCGGCTACGAGTGCGGCCTGCACATCGACGGATTCGACGACCTCCGCGAGAGCGACATCATCGAGGCTTACGAGATCAAGGAAGTTGCCCGCACCCAATAGGAGCAATAAGGGCTTCGTCGGCATTCTCGCGGTCGAACTGTTCTTTCCCGAGAATGGCTCCCTCAAGGGCAAGCGCATGTACCTGCGGCGCATCCGGGATAACGTCACGCGGCGCTATGGGGCTTCGTTCGCCGAGGTGGGCCATCAGGACTTGTGGCAGCGGTCGCGGGTGGTCCTCGCGGTGGCGGGCTCTGATCACCGGGTGGTCGAACAGTCCATGTCCCGCCTGAGGACGTACTTGGACAGCCAGGAGTGGGAAGTGGCTTCCTGTGCCACGGAAATGGTGGAAGTAGATGCGTAACGTGGCTTCATACCGCATGCGACGGGTGAACGAAGCACTCAAGGAGATCATCAGCACGGCTATCGCGCAGGAGTGCAAAGACCCGCGGATCGGTTTTGTGACGATAACAGGTGTCGAGGCGGTCTCGGATATTTCTCACGCCAAGGTCTTCTTCTCTGTCTACGGCAAGCAGGTTGAGAAAGAAGCGACTATGGAGGGGCTCCGGTCGTCCGAGGCTTTCTTTCAACGATGCATCGGCGAGGAGCTGCACGTAAAGCGCACTCCGAGACTGGAGTTCGTGTACGACGTTAGCGTCGATTATGGGATGAAGATCCAGGCGATGCTCAAGGCAAGTGGCGCCGGCGAACTCGGTCCACTGGT
>JADGPI010000089.1 GCA_017882525.1 Thermoleophilia bacterium | reverse complement strand
TGCCGCCGCTGAGCCTGCCCGCGAGGCGATCAGCGAAGCGATCCATGTCAAACATGGCCAGGTACTGGTGCCCCCGACGCTGGATATCCTGCGGGGAAACGCGGCGCAGGTCTCCGACGTAGCGGATATTCTCCGCCACGCTGAGATCGAGATACAAACTGAAGGCTTGCGTCAGATACCCGACGAGGGCGCGCGCGTCGCGAGACGGCGTGCCATAGATCTCGGTCACGCCCGACGTTCCCGCCATCACGCCGCTGAGAATCTGGAACGTCGACGTCTTGCCTGCGCCGTCCGGGCCAATCAGTCCAAAGATTTCACCCGGCTGCACCTCCAGCGACACCCCGCGAACGGCTTCGAGCTCTCCATACTTCTTCCAGAGATTCGCGATTCGGACAGCGGGTGCAGTGGTCACTTGGGGCCGGGGCGCAGCGACCGGTTGTTCAACGACCCTGTGCATGGCTAGTGGCTCATGTCCTGGCAACGTGTTGCGATCACGGGTCTGACGCTTACTGCCGTGTGACGTGACGCGGCCATATGTCGCCCTGCACGAGGATTTCTCCATCGGCGGGCATGCCCGGCTTCGCGAAGCCGAAGCCGGTTTTCAGTTGCAGCTTGACGCCGACGACTTGCTTGACGCGGTCGTTGCGGAAATAGGTGTTCTCTGGCGTGAAGGTCGCTTGCGGATCGATTCGCGACACGACGGCTTGGAGCGGCTTGTTGGGATCGGAGTCGAGGAATGCGCGCGCCTGCTGTCCGAGTGCGACCTTGCCGATCTGGCCTTCAGGGATGAAGCCGCGCAGGTAGACCGTATTCAGGTCGAGCAGCGTGACCAGCGCCGTCCCGGCGGCGATCACCTCTCCCGGCTCTGCGGCGCGGGTGACAATCGAACCCGCGAAGGGAGCGCGGATCGTCAGGTCCTGCCGGTTGGCCTGCGCCTCTGCCAACTGTGCCTTCGCCTGACTCAGTTGGAACTGCGCGCCGGCGACCTCCGCCTGTTGCTGTGCGATCTGGCGCTCCACCGCGGCGGTCTGCGCGTTGTGGATCGCGGGATTTGCCAGGCTCGCCTTTGCCAACCGTAATGCCCCTTGCGCCGCTCCGACCCGACGCTTGGTGGCGGCTACCGCGCCCGCCTGCGCATCAGCTTTCGAGGCCGCTTCTTTCGTTTGCCGCTCGGACACAGCGCCCTCCGTTGCCAACCGCGCATAGGCTTCACGGTCGAACTCCGTCAATTGCAGATTCGCCTCCTGCTGCGCCAGGTCGGACTCCGCGGCCGCCAGATCTCCCTCCGCTTGGCGAACCCGTCCCGCAGCGTCCTCGCCGGACTGAACACCCTGCAACTTGTTCTGAATAAGTTGCTGGTTCAGCACCGCTACCTGTTGCTCGGCCGAGGTCACCCGGGTGTGCGCCTGCTCGACCGCGGCCTGCGCCTGGTTCTCGCGGGCCCTGATCTGTTCGTCGTCGAGGGTGGCAATCACGTCTCCCTGGTTGACGTGGTCGCCCTCACGGAAGCGGACTTCGAGTATTCGGCCGCTCGTCTTGCTCGCGATCGCTGAATCGTCGCCTTCGATGCGGCCGCTGAGTGCAACCACGCTGTCCGGAATGTCGGAGCCGCGGAGTACCCACCAGACAATAAGCGCCGCGACGAGCACGCCGAGTGCAACCCCGATACCGATCAGGCGAAAACGCCAGTTGCGGGCTGCATCTGCACCGCCATTCTCTCGGTCCGGGGGGGTATCTGGAATAGTCGCAGTCGTGGAAGTCGCATCCGGTGTCTCCTCTATCGTGTGCCGTTCGGCCACTTCATGCTCCCTCTCCTCAAGTTCTGGCGCTCGGCATTGCGCGTAAGAAGGTGCTCGCCCAATATCGTGTACATGCATTCACGGGCGCACTTGCCAGCGATCTTCCCCTCCATGCCACCATAGCTTGCGAAGGTCGCTCATCCCGGTCGTCCAAGAGACCACCGGCGCCCTTCTTCCTGGGATTCGGCACCATCGTGTTGGCCCCGCGCACCTCTCACGGGAGAGTGCAAAGCCTATTCCACTCGTCCTGAGCGAGGGCGGCATGTGGATTCGCCTTTGTAAAACAATAGGTTGGAGGAGTGGAGATGGCAATCGCGCTGGCGAGGGACTGCTAGGCGTCACCTGAAATCTCGGAGGGGCTTCGACCAATCGGAGGGAACAGGGCTCAACCGGGGCGTGGGATGTCGAGCATCTTGGGCCCGGACTCGTGGGTGGTGGGCGTGAGGCCGAGGAAGTGGGCAGCGCCGGCCGGGCCGCGGCCGCGACAGCCGTCTACCAGCGCCGTCATGGCGTGTGTTCTCCTCTCCCTCTAACCATGCCTCAACCCCACGGGCATCCCACACAGGATGCCCGTGGGGTTTCGACCGACCACCCGCGGGTCGTCGTCTACGCTAAGCTGCTGCGAGGGGGTCCCCTCGCTACTCAGTTGTCCCCGCCGCTATCCAGATTGACCGACCGAGCCACCTTGTGCCCATCCTGCACATCATACGTCACTTGCTGGCCGGTCGCCGGAAGACTCGTGTACTGGAACGACAGGGGCAGGGAGATCTCGGTGATACGGTTGTTACCACGCGTTACCCGCAGCAGCCATGGCCGCTCTTCGCCGTTCCCGCAGGCTTGCCCAGGAATTGCGCCGGATTCTGATCGAACTTTTCTTTGCACTTGGAGCCGCAGAAGTGATACGTCTGCCCTTTGTAGTCGGTTCGTCCCGCGGCGCTCGCCGTTTCTACGTCCATGCCGCACACCGGATCTTTCACAACTGTTGTGTTTTTCATCATGCTCTCTCTTTCGTTTGTGAATTGTGGCTCGCCGAGAGCTCACCTACTACGCTGGCTTCCGTGCCTCCTGTCGCTTCCCTACCGCTGCTCCTTGCGCCGGCCTTTCACGACCCCTACACGGTCGCCCCGCGGCCCCGCAAGAGATGGACGATCAACGAAATGACCGCCACGAGGAGCAGGAGGTGAATCAGTCCCCCCGCCACGTGAAAGGCCCCCCAGCCCAACAGCCAGGCCACGAGGAGCACGACAAACAGCGTCATAAACATCTCATCACCCCCGATCCTTTCCGATCTGCAAATCCCCCATGACGGCGCAGCCAGCGACCACGA
>JADGPI010000088.1 GCA_017882525.1 Thermoleophilia bacterium | reverse complement strand
TTGTGACCCCGGAAGGTCTTCTTGGGGAGCGCAGTGTCGGCGATGAGCGCCCGGCACAGGGCAACGATGTCCGCCTTGCCGGCGGCGACCCACTCGCCGGCCTCATCGAGGTCGAGGATGGCGCCCACCACGGCAACCGGGATGTTGACGGCTTGCTTGATCTGCGCCGCCCGGTCGACGTTCTCGCCGTGCGGGAGATAGCAGGAAGGATGAGTGTACGGGTACGTGCGCGCCTCGCTGATCATGCCGGCCGATACCTGGAAGCACTCAACCTTGTCCTGCATCAACCGCGCATATTGGATGGCGTCCTCGATCTCTATCCCACCCGGCACCAGGTCGCTCGCGCTGATGCGCCACTCGATGGGGAAATCGGCGCCACACCGCTCTTTGATGGCCTCGATGACCTTGATCCCAAATCTGGCGCGGTTCTCGAGACTCCCGCCGTATTCGTCCGTGCGGTGGTTGACGGCAGGCGAGATGAACTGCGATATGAGCCAGCCGTGACCGGCGTGGACCATGACCATGTCGAACCCTGCGGTCTTGGCTCGGTAGGCGGCGGCGGCGTAGTGGTCCACCACCTCCTCGATCATCTCGAGGCTCATCTCCTCGACGACCTGTTCCCCGCGGCGCCGGTCTTCGGTGAACTTTCCCACCATGGCCGACGGCCCGATCGGGTTCCGCCCGCCGATCAGCTGCGAGACCGCCTGGCGTCCACCGTGGTTGAGCTGAATGGAAGCGAGCGCGCCGTGATCCTTAATGGCTTCCACCACGGACGTCAAAGCCGGGATGAAAAAGTCGCTGCCGAGGTTGAGCTGCGTCGGTTGTGTTATCGCGCGGTCGGAGTCGATGGCCGTCTCGAGGACAGTGATGATGCCGGCCCCGCCCTTGGCTTGAGCCCTGTAGAACTCGACAAGTTCGCGCGAGACCGACTGATCGGCGTGAGCGATGCAGGTGAGGGTCGGCGCCGCCTCGACCCGGTTCTTGGCGGTCAGGACCCCGATTCGCACCGGTTCAAGAAGCGCTTCCCAGGACGCCATCTGCGAGCCCCCTCTCACTGTCCTCTTGCGACCACACCGTGATATCGTGCTAATTAAGTGAGCGATTGCTCAGTTGGTCAACCGTACTAGCGGTCGCTGCTGTTGTCAATGTGCCCCCGCCGCTCCGAAAGGTAGCCGCTTTGACGGTCAACTCCCCGCTGATCCCCGCCCGTAATAGGCGGCTCCCCGCCTCCGAGCGACGGCAGCAGATCGTCGACGCGGTCCTCAAAGTGGTGTCCGAGCACGGCGTCCCCGAGGCCACCACTTCCCGGATAGCCGAGGCGGCCGGCGTGGCCGAGGGTACGCTCTACGTGCACTTCTCCAGCCGCGCGGAAATGCTTATCGCGGGCCTGGATGCGATCTTTATGCAGATGCTGGGATTGGTGGAATCATCCACCGAGCCGGACGCTCTTCTCCGTCTGAAAGATGTAGCTGAGCGTCACACCCGGCTCATGTCAACCGAACAGGGGGGCTTCGCCTACCCATGGGTGGAGTTCATCGCGGCCGGGCCCCAGGTGGGTCTGCGCGAAGCCGTGGCCCAGACTCAGATACGTGCGTTCCGCCTGATCTGGGAGATCGTGGAGGAGGGCAAAGCCCAGGGAGCCATCCGATCAGACCTGGATTCGGATCAACTGACCTGGGAGTGGCTGTCTTTCGCATGGGCCGAGAACATGAGTTGCCTCATGGGCCTGGACGATTTCCTCGCGAACGGGCACTCGTCGCGGCTGATGGACATCATCCTCAAGGACGCGAGAGCGTAAAGCTCGTGCACGGCGTGGCGGTGCGCCTGACGGCCGCCGGTTGGTTTCCCCCTGCCGGTCGCGCCCCGGCTGAACGCCGCTCGGTGCCGGCGGTCACTAGTCGAAAAGGTGGGAAGCCTCTTCCAGTTTGTCTGCGACGGGGACGTTCTGTGGGCACGCTTCCTCGCATTGCCCGCACCGGGTACACTCCGTCGCCCTCTTCGTCGCCCCCATCTCCAGCCCGACGTGATAGGACCCCTTTTCCCCTGTCGGATCGTCGAAAAGCGAAGCGTTGTTGAGGTGCGTCAGTATGAGCGGGATGTTGATGCCAGACGGACAAGGCAGACAGTACTCGCACCCGGTACAGCCCACCACCGTCCTGGCAAGATAGGCCTGCCTCACCCGGTCGACCAGATCGAGCTCCTCTGTCGTGAGCGAATCGGGCAGCGCCTCCTCTGCGGCCGCGATGTTCGCCACCACCTGCTCCACGTTCCCCATGCCGCTCAGCACAGTGGAGACTCCGGGGTCGTTCCAGACGAAACGGAGCGCCCAGTCGGCCGGCGAGCGCTTCACCGTCGCGCTGTCCCACAGCGCTTGAATCTCAGCCGGGGTGCGCCCTGCGAGGCGACCGCCCTTGAGCGGCTCCATCACCACTACCCCCAGGCCCCGGGACGCCGCGTAACGCAGGCCTTCCAATCCCGCCTGATATTGCTCGTCCATATAGTTGTACTGGATCTGGCAGAACGACCAGTCGTACGCATCCACGATCTCCTTGAACACCGGGACCTCATCGTGGAAAGAGAAGCCCGCGTAGCGGATCCTGCCGTCGGCGAGTGCAGAGTCGAGGAACTCGAGCGCCCCCAGGTCGCGGATCTTCTTCCAGGTAGAGGGATTGAGGCCGTGCAGTAGGTAGCAGTCAATGTGATCCGTCTGCAGCCTCTCTAACTGACCGGCGAGGATCGTGTCCATATCGCCGCGCGATTTGACCACCCATGGCGGCAGCTTCGTCGCCAGCATCACACGGTCTCGATAGTCTCCCGCAAGAGCTTCCCCCACGAAGGTCTCGCTGGCCCCCGGGGTCTGAAAAGAAGTGCCGTGGTAGGGGAAGGCGGTATCGACGTAGTTCACTCCACTCTCGATCGCGTGGTGCAACATCTTGGTCGCGAGCGGCACGTCGATATGGTCGCGGCGGCCGTCGAGTATCGGCAGCCGCATACAACCAAAGCCGAGGATAGACACTTCCTCACCGGTGCGGCCTAACTGACGGTAGAGCATTGGGACTCCTTCTTTCGTCTGAGATGCTGTCGAACTACCCGCTGCTGGCGGCGATCACACTCGCGCGACGACTTTTGCGGCGCTTCGCAGTCTCAGCCGCATCCCGAAAAGGAACCGCATCCAGAGGGACAAGCAGGCGATTCACCCGCTCGCCCAAATACTGTCGCGGCGTCCGGCGCTCGAGGGCGAGCCAGGCCGCCGATCCGGCCAAGAAGAAGAGGAGCGGCATGGTCCACGGCGCCCACACTCCGATGAAGATCTCGAACATCATCCGGCTCGTCTGACCGTTGGTCACGTAGTTGGCCTCGAAAGGATCGAAAATCCGGGCGGTGTGGAAGAGGATGAGCGAAAGGATGACCAGGCTTCGCAGCCAGTCCATGTCGTAGCGTCGCTCGGGCGCAGGCGAGAGCTTATCCATCGGCCCAGTGTACCAGGGAGGGCGGCGAGGGCAGGCCGGCCCTTTGCTCCTCTGCTACCATGCACTCTCGCAGAGCCACTTAGGACGATTGTTGTTCGACGGTCCGGAGGGGGGTGCCCGCAGTCGTGGACGTGATGATCGAGGCGCAGGGCCTGAGGAAGGCCTTTGGAAGAACCTTGGCGCTGGCCGGCGTCGACATGATCGCCGAAACCGGCAGGGTATTGGCGCTCCTCGGCCCGAACGGGGCGGGTAAGACGACGCTGGTGAGGGTGCTCGCGACCTTGCTCAGGCCTGACGCAGGTTGGGCAAGGGTGGCGGGGTACGACGTTGTGAAAGAAGCCAATGCGTTGCGTTCGGTCATCGGACTTGCAGGCCAGTTCGCCGCGGTGGACGAGAACTTGACCGGCCGCGAGAACCTGGAATTGGTCGGCCAACTGTATCACCTCACCAAGCCGGTGCGCCGGCAGCGGGCGCAGGAAGTCCTGGAACTGTTCGGCCTCGCTGAAGCCGGAAACCGCCTCGTGAAGACCTATTCCGGCGGCATGCGCCGCCGTCTCGACGTAGGGGCGAGCCTCGTGGCCAAGCCGCCCGTGCTCATCCTGGATGAACCCACCAGCGGGTTGGACCCCCGGTCTCGGATCGACCTCTGGCAGTTCATCGAAGGGTTGGTGACCGATGGCACGACCGTCCTTCTCACCACCCAGTACCTAGATGAAGCCGACCGGCTCGCTGACAAGATCGTTGTGCTCGACGTTGGCAAGGTGATCGCGGAAGGCACCTCCGACCAGCTCAAAGACCGCTTGGGCGGAGACCGGCTCGAGGTGCGCGTCGGCAAGAGTTCCCGGTTCGAGGAAGCCGTGCAGATCATGTCCAGCCTCGACGATGGGGCGACTCCCCAGGTCGACGCGCCCCAGCGGCGTATCTCCGTACCTACCCGCGAGGGAGCCCTCACTCTAATGGTCGCCGCCAGGCGCTTGGACGAAGCCGGCATCACGCTCGACGACATTTCGCTGCATCGGCCCTCTCTCGACGACGTGTTCCTGGCAGTCACCGGCCACGTCGCGACCGAAGACGCGGGCGCCCAGCCGCAGCCGGCGGACGCTGGCCGCGGCGGTCGAAGGAGGACAGCATGAAAGATTCGGCCGCAGTACAACCTTCGGGCCGGCCACAGATCCAGGGAGCCCGGCCGCTGTCTCCTTTGGTCGCCGTTGGCGACATCCTCGCCGTCACCAAACGCAACGTGATGCATCTATGGCGGGTGCCGCAACTGCTCGTCTTCTCGGTTATTCAGCCGATCATGTTCGTACTGCTGTTCCGCTACGTATTCGGGGGCGCCATCCAGGTCCCAGGCGGGCAGTACGTCAACTATCTGATGCCGGGGATCTTCGTGCAGACCGCCCTCTTTGGTGGCGCATCCACCTCGATCGGTCTGGCCTACGACCTGAAGGGTGGCATCATCGACCGCATGCGGGCCCTCCCGATGGCCCGATCCGCGGTGCTTGCGGGCAGGACCACGGCCGACCTTCTGCGTAACGTGATGGTCATCGCGTTGATGCTCATCGTAGGCACGCTCGTGGGCTTCCGCTTTCACGGTAGTCCAGCCTCCAACTTCCTCGGCATCCTCCTGGTGCTCGCATTCGGGTACGCATTCTCGTGGGTGTACGCGATGATCGGGCTTGCAGTCAAAGACCCGGAGACGGCCCAGGTGGCCGGATTCATCCCGATCTTCCCCCTGGTGTTCGCAAGTTCGGCCTTCGTGCCCATCAGCACGATGCCGGGGTGGCTTCAGGCGTTCGCGAAAGTGCAGCCGGTGTCGGTCACGGTGAGCGCGGCTCGCGCTCTATTCAGCGCGCAGCCTGCGTGGCACTACGTGTGGCAGGTGCTGGCATGGGTGGCGGCCATCATAATCATCTTCGTGCCGCTTGCGGTCAGGCAATACCGGAAAACCTAGGCGAGCGAAGGATAGGGCCATCTCGACCTGGCCTGCCGGCCTCCCGCGGTGAGTCGGACACCTGATGCTATCTCAACCGCCTCCCGGCAGACCGCCAGGTCAGAACAGGCCTCAGCCGGGACCGCGCATCGCTACCGAGAGCACGACGACCGCCAGTCCCAGCGCGAAGAACAAGGGTTGCTGCCAGCTGCGATAGCCGATCACACTCACTTGTGCGCCGATCCAACCGAGTAGCGCGACGCCTGCCTCCAGCGAGACGAGCCTCGCGGCCCCATGATGCGCCAGCAGCAGACCGGCTGCCGTAAGCATGCTCGCGCCCACAACCACAACCAGGAATAGCCCTGGTACAAGATAGCTTTTGAAGGGCGAGCCCTTGAGCCACTCCCGCGGGACTCCTCGGGCACCCATCACCGCGTAAGTACCGCCACCGAGCGCGCCGACTCCGATGAATATCTCGAGGACGATAAGGATGATGCGGATCATGAGCAGCACTATAACAGCCGCGTCGCCGCCGGCCCGGGCGCGACACCGGTCCCGCGGCGGGCTGCCCCTTGAAGAGTCACCCAGACCCGTGCTCAAGCCGGCGGCTCTACTTCCCGAAGAAGGATCGTAGTCTGTCAAGGACAGAAGACGTTCAAGTGTTCCGGGCGCGCACGGAAGCGCGCGGAGGGAGCGACGATGAGAAGGTGGTTTTGGATAATCCTGGTCACCCTTGTCGTGAGCGGAGTCGCCGGGTGCGGGACGCCGCGTCCGGCCGCGGTCACCAATACCGCTGACACGGCGGGCCAGGCAGCGGCCAGATCTGCTCAGGAGAACGGCTCGTACAAGGCGGCGCTCGAGCAGTGGGAAAAGACCTACTTCGAACCCATCAACATCGGGGGCCTCTACATCCACCGGGATGAAGTCAAGACTCCGGGCGATTACGTCTCCCTGGCCCGTTCATATGAGGTCCAAGTCCGCACGGCGTGGGTCGCCCTGAAAGCGATGAAGCCGCCGCCTGCGATACAGCAGACGCATGTGCGTGTCGTGGAGGCCTTCGGCAACCAAGTCAAGATACTGGGATACCTCATCGACGCGGTCGAGGCAGGAGATCGCGCCGTATATGAAGAGCTCGTCCAAGCCCAGTATGTGGCCGACGAGAGGCTCCAGGAGGCGGCGGCAGGGCTGGATCCGTACCTCGACAACGGGGTCACGCCGGCGATGTGACCTTCGGCTCCGTCGCCCAGCCTGCGAGCTGCCCCAGATCTTCGGCTCCGTGCCAGGTGACCCGGGCGGACAGGCGTGAAGGAACGCCTCCGTGGGTACGGGAGGGGCATGTCTGCACCGACACGCACGTACACCTCGCGCAACGTAGTCGTCGGCTACGTGACCATCAACGTTCTTTTCACACTCGCCGCCTCGCTCATATGGGCGATCAACACCATCTTCTTGATCCGCTCCGGGCATTTGGGCATCTTCCAGGTCATGATCGTGAACGCCGTCTTCACCGTGGGACAAATGGCGTTCGAGGTGCCTACGGGCGTCGTGGCCGACACCATCGGCCGCCGGGCGTCCGTGCTGTTGGCCCTGGTCACTCTGATGATCTCGACGTTGTTATATGTGGCCACTCCCCACTGGGGCCTGGGCATCTGGGGATTCATCGGAGCGAGCATCATCCTGGGGTTGGGCTTTACCTTCCAAACAGGATCGGTAGACGCGTGGATGGTGGACGCGCTCGACGCCACAGGTTGGGACAAGCCGAAGGACCGGGTGTTCGCCTGGGGCCAGATGGCATCCGGGGGCGGCATGCTCACTGGGTCGCTCCTGGGCGGGCTTTTAGGTCAGATAAACCTGTCTCTCCCCTTCCTGGCTAGGACAGGCCTACTCGCGGTGGCTTTCGTCGTGGTGGCGATCACGGTCCGCGACGTAGGATTCACGCCGCGGCCGTTGCGGATATCGACCTTCGGCGCAGAGGCTCGCAAGATCATGCAGGCCGGCACTCGGTACGGCTGGCGAAGCCCAGTCATACGGCCACTCCTATGGGTCTCCGGGTTTACGGGCCTCTTTCTGTTCTTTGGCTTCTACGCGTGGCAACCGTACGTCCTCAACCTCCTGGGAAAGAACTACGTGTGGTTGCTGGGTGTCGTCACGGCCGCCTTCTCTCTCACCGGCATCTTGGGCAACTTCCTGGTGAAACGGGTCATGAGGGAAGGGGCGAGAAGGCGCGAAGCTCCGCGTGTGCTGGCGACGGCTGCCGTACTGGAGACGGTGGTCGCTATCTGCATCGGGCTCGTGGGCATCGTGTTCGTGAAAGCCGGATTCCTGCCGGCCATCATCGCGATCGTGTTGTGGCTGGCGCTGGGACTGATCACAGGTGTGTCCGGGCCGGTCCGCGCATCCTACATCAACGACTACATCCCCTCAGCGCAGAGGGCGACCGTCTTGTCCCTGGACGCCTTCTTCGGAGACACGGGAGCGGCGGTCGGCCAGCCCGTGTTGGGCTGGGTTTCCGGCCGGATCTCCATACCGGTGGCGTGGCTCATCGGGAGTGCCTTCCTCGTCACCGCTCCGTTCCTCTACCGTACGTCTGGGGCCGCGGCGAAACGCGCGGCCGTCAAGCCGCCAGAGGCCTAGGGGTCGTCGAGACAAGGAACCCCTGCCGGCGACCGCGCCGTCCAAGCCGAGTACGCCACGAGAGCCGGAGGTCATGGTATGACTGAGCAGCGCCCGTTTAGGACTAGCCCACGTCTCGACAAACCGGGCAGACTCGTCATCCTCCTCCTGCTGGCGGCAGCTTTCGCTCTGGTGCCCGCCGTGGCAGCAAGCGGCTGCGGCGCGGCGGGGGGCGGCGGGACCGGCCCGGGGAGCACGGGGCCAGGCACCACGGGGCCGAGCGTCACGACACCGAGCACCTCAGTTCCTGGCGGCAGCTCCACCACCACTCTGGGTGGTATCGCGCACCCCGCGGGAAAGAACGAACTGATCCTCCAGATCACGTTGGGAGGCGGCTTCATTAGGCCAGAGGTCTCTTTGTACCCGATCCCCGAGTTCTCGTTGTACGGCGACGGACGGGTGATCGTCACCGGTCCCACCGACGCGATCTATCCGCCTGCAGCGCTGCCCAACCTGCAGACCACCGTCGTATCCGAGGGGGTGGTCCAGCTCATCCTCGAGGCCTCGAAAAAGGCCGGGCTGTTCGACCCTTCGATCGACTACGGGCGGCCGGGCGTCACCGACGTTGGCACCACGACCTTTGCCCTCAACGCCGATGGGCACAGCTTCCAGACGGTCGTATACGCGCTCGGTTTCGAGTCGCAAGCGGGAGGATTGACACAGCCGCAGGTGGAGGCGAGGGCTGCGTTACAGGATCTGAGCGCCCGGCTCGCCGACCTCTCCGGCTTCACATCGGGGCAAGTCACTTGGACGCCCTATGACTTCACGGGGATCGCCGTCTACTCGTCGCCGACTCAATCGGGCACTACGGACTCCGCCGGCGTGCAACCGAACCGCCTCGATTGGCCCCTTGGAGACCTTGGCACCCTGGGGACGGCAGCGAAGGACAACCTGCGCAGGGCCGTGGTCTCAGGGCAGGATCTTGCCGTCCTCACGCCGCTGCTCGATCAAGCCACGTCGATCACTCTGTGGAAGAGCGGGCAGAGTTACTACCAGGTGTTCGTCCGCCCTCTTCTCCCCGACCAGACTGGCTAGACATCACGCCTCCTACACGACCCCCGTCTGGAGGAGGTGCCCGGCGGGGATGCCGGCGGGCACTACGCTGCGCGGCGACCACGATCCGGGTCTGCCGCGACCTACCAGAGGGTCATTGATTCGAGGAACATTCTTCGGAAGTCCTCGGCGGACGCCGGACGGGGCGAGAGCTTGATCACACGATGCTGGGGCAGAGTTCCCTCGACGAGTTTGTCGACGTCGTCTTCCGTGTAGCCGACGGCCTTCAGACCGTTGGGCATGCCGAGCCTGCGCATGAGATCGACGAGGCGCGACGCTACGAGCTCCCCAGCCGCTTCAGGAGCCACCCCGGCTGTGTCGACCCCCATCAGCCTGGCGGCGAGAAGGAACCTGTCGGGCTTGGCCGGACCCATGAAGCGAAACGCGGCCGGCGCTACGAGGGCGACTCCCATCCCGTGGGGAATCATGGGATGGTCTTTCGGATAGCCATCGGGGAAGTAGTCGCGGACCATGCCGCACACGGGGTACGACATGCCGTGGGCCAGAGTCGTCCCCGAGTTTCCGAAGCCGATGGAGCCGTACGTGGAGGCTAGGATCATCTGAGCACGAGCCTCGTCGTCGGACGGATCCGCAAGTGCGCGTGGGAGGAACTCGACGCACATCTCGGCTGCGCGCGCAGACCAGATGTCGCTGATAGGATTGGCCCCCTGGTATGTGGGACGCGATCCCGGGCTTTCAGCGGCGAGCCGGCTCGTGTACGGCAGCGCTGTGAGACCTTCCAGCGCCGGGCACAGGACGTCCAAAGCCACACAGATGGCGACCATGCGAGGCACGGTCCGGGTGTTGTCGGGGTCGATGATGCCCAGACTCGGTCGGAGCGCCCGGTGACCGATGGCCGTCTTCACCTGCATGCCGGAGACCCCGAAGATGGCCATCCCCGAGACTTCGCTGCCGGAACCCGCGGTCGTGGGCACGGCTACCATGGGCCTGAGCGGACCGGGAACGGGCAGGCCCTTCCCGATGGGCGCGTTCACGTAGTCGAAGAAGTCGGCCGGATAGGTCGCGTACAGGTTGGCGGCCTTCGCGGTATCTATCGTCGACCCGCCCCCGACGGCGAGATACCCGTCGAATGCTCCGGCGGCCGCGAACTGCGCGGCGGCCTGGAGAGAGAGATCGCTCGGCTCTATGCGCACTTGGTCGTAGACAACGCCGTCGATGCCCTCGCGACGCAGGGAATCGAGTGCGATCGCCACGGTCTCGCCGTCTTTCAAGTTGGGGTCCACCACCGCCATCACGCGCCGGGCGCCAAGGACCTTGAGATCGTAGCCTACCTCACGCGTGACCCCCGGACCGAACTTGATGCTAGATGAGTCGATGGTGAACGCTATCTCATGGCTCAAGTCGAACCCCCTTGCGAAATGCTAGATCTCCAGCGGCTTCTGTCCCTAAGACATGATCTCCGCGGCCGAGAGAGAGATGAGGACCAAGGTGTGAGGGCCCCGGTCGCCGGCAGCGACGCCAGTCTACGCGCGAGCCCGGCGAGCGTCAAACGCACACGGGAAGGGCAGGTCGTCCAGTGGCCCGCCCGGCCAAAGGTCTAGCCGGCCAGGGAGAACAGAGAGACGAGAGAGTCCGTCAGCGGTTATTGGGATATAGCCATTCCTTAATGACGAGCATGGGTGGCGCAATGGCGCACCAACGCGCTGCTTATTGGAATCGGACTCCCGCAAAGCCCGCGCAGCTGACTTCAAGGGCCGGAACGGAGCGTGGCAGAGCTGAGGACGCGGTATCATCCGAAACGGATAGCGCCCAGCGAAAGGGGAACTCGAAATGGTGTCTTCAGAGGTCTTGAGTGTCGTCGTCCCCCAGACCTTGTTCGGAGTGGGAGCGACGGGGAAACTGGGTGAACTCGTACGCGGCTTCTCGCCAACCAAGATCCTCATCGTCACCGATCCCGGCGTGGAAAGCGCGGGCCTTATCGACGTCGTCCAAACGCCTCTTGTCGCGGCGGGCTTCAAGGCCGACGTCTTCGCTAGATGCGGCGTGGAGGCGCCCGTCACGGTGATAGAGGAGCTGCGGCAGAAGATCGTCTCGGAGAAGTACGACCTCCTCATCGGCGTCGGCGGAGGCAGCACTATGGACACCACCAAAGCCGCCGGCGTGCTTGCTGCCGATGCGAGCCTCACCGTTCGAGACCTGATCGACGGCAAGCCGATAGGCGCGAGTATCAGGAAGGTGATGATCCCCACCACCGCCGGCACCGGCTCCGAGTGGAGCTCGGCGGCAGTGATCACTTTGGATACGGAGGACGGCCGCACCTACCCGTACTTTACCGACAAGAACTATCCCGACGCGGTCATCATCGATCCGGAGCTCACCAAGAATCTGCCGGCCAAGGCGACCGCGCACACCGGAATGGACGCTTTGACTCATGCCATCGAAGCCTACACATGCTGCAGGGCGAGCATCGTCTCCGACATGTTCGCGACTACTGCCATCAAGTTGGTGGCAGAGAGCCTGCGCCCAGCTTTCGCCAAGGGCGGCCTGAACATCGAAGACCGGTACAATCTTTCCATCGCCGCGTCGGCCGCGATGGCAGCGGGATCGGTAGCCGGAGTCGGCGTCGCTCACTTCCTGAACGTTGCTTTGGGAAAGAAGGCCCAAATCTCGCACGGTTCCACCGTGGCTCTCCTTTTGCCGTACGTCATGGAGTTCAACCTGGTGTCCAATCCGGCGAAGTTCGCGGAGGTGGCCACACTTCTCGGTGAAGAAACCTGTGGGCTTTCGCTCATGGATGCCGCCCGGCAGTCCGTGGTGGCGGTGCGACGCCTCCTCACCGACTTCGGGATGCCGCAGACGCTCAGCGAGGTGGGAGTGACCGAGGCAGACATCCCCGAGCTTGTCGACGAGCTGATGACCTACCAGAGTTTCCCGATCGCATTCATGAACCCGAGGGACGTCAGCGCCAAAGACGCCACCAACATCTACCTGAGCGCCCTCTAGGCCGCCAACTTCTGCAAGGAGGTCACCGTGCCACACGGCTATGCCGGAAAGCTGCTCTTTGTCGATCTGACGACGGGGACCATCACAGAAGAGACCCCTGACGAAGGTCTGTACCGCAAGTTCATCGGGGGGACCGGACTGGGTGTGAGCGTCCTCTTCGATCGCATGGAGCCAGGCGTCGACCCCCTCGGACCGGGCAACATGCTTGGCTTCGTGACAGGACCTTTGACTGCCACGGGTGTCTACGGGGGAGGCCGGTTCACCGTCGTCGCGAAATCACCCCTCACGGGAGGTTGGGCAGACTCCAACTCCGGTGGCACCTGGGGCCCGGAGCTGAAACTCGCCGGATACGATGGGATCTTCCTTTCGGGAGTCTCCCCTGCCCCGGCCTACCTGGTCGTCGACGCGGGTCGAGCCACACTCAAAGAAGCTTCCCATCTTTGGGGCCTGGACACCTATCAAACCGAGGACCTCCTCCAGGATGAGCTCGGAGAGCCGGGCAGCTGGAAGGTCTCCTGCATCGGGCCTTCGGGGGAACAGTGCTCGCGGTTGGCCGGCATCGTCAACGAGAAAGGGCGCATCGCCGCCCGCTCGGGAGTCGGCGCGGTGATGGGGTCCAAAAAGCTGAAGGCAGTGGCGGTTCGAGGCGCGAAAAAGGCGAAGATGGGCATCGCGGACCGGGACGGCCTGAAGGCAGTCCAGCAAAAGTATGGCAAGGACTTGAAGGAAAGCCCCTTCCACAAAGGATTGGGGATCGCCGGCACCGGCGGGGGCACGAGTTTCCTTCTCTCCATCGGCGATTGCCCTTCCAAGAACTGGAGCGCCACCGGCACCGAGTCGATGCCTACGTGCGACAACCTGGACGGGGCGAAGATGGACAAGTACAAGCTCCGCAGCTACGGCTGCCATACATGCCCGGTGCGCTGCGGCGCGATCATCAAGGTCGACGATGGGCCTTATCCCACGGCGGATGAGATCCACCGTCCCGAGTACGAGACTCTGGCAGCTTTCGGGCC
>JADGPI010000087.1 GCA_017882525.1 Thermoleophilia bacterium | reverse complement strand
TACGAGTGCCCAGGGCCGGGTCGGAGACCTGGCCGACGCCGGCTACGACTACCCCTGGGGCCGGAGTGCCCGGTCCGCAGTAGGTGACCGCGGTGGCTTCAGCGCTTGTTACTCCCGCCGGGAGTGGGAGATCAACCGCGGGGTTCCAATCGGCGCCGTTCACCGTTATCGTCGAGATCGGCACCGCCCCGGTGATGTCGTCGCTCATATACTGTGCAGCAGGGGGACCATTCACCCTACCGCCCACGGCGATGAAGAAGGTGTTGATGTCGGTCGGGTCTCCGGTGGCCCCCAGGGCGAGCAGCTCGATCGAGTTCCCAGCGGGTACCCGGGAGTCCATGTCGACAGCCACCCAGGGATTGCCGTTGATGCGGACGGCCGCGAACGAATCCTCGGGGGTCGTGGCCTGCGTGTCTCGTGCGTTTTGGCCCACGACGAGCTGACGGTCGCCGATGATGCTCTGGCTGTTCAGTTCGAACGCGGACAGGGGCCACCGCTCTGTGGTGCCGATCTGCTGGATGCTCCACTTGGACCCGGAGGTGACGCTCCAGAAGGCCGGCAGGTGCTTCTGCCCGCTCACCGTGCCGACAGCGACCGGACCATTGAAGAACGAAGTGCCGAACACGGGTACGCCGCCAGGAAGCTGGGACATCCCTAACGCGAAGGAACCACTAGAGTTCGCGGTGGTCGATGAACCACCCCCGGTCGTGGCTACAGTGCTTGTCGTGGCGGAGGATCCTCGGCCGGTGCTGGACGTGGTGGTGGTGCTAGAGCCGCATCCAGAAAGACCGATCACCCAGGCCAGCGCGATGATCGGCACGATGAGCACGCCAAGCCGCCTTGATCGCGCACCCCACGCATGCGATGAAGCCACAGTGTCCTCCCTACCGACGATGGTGAACCGATCTCCCAGTACAACGCGCTCGGCGAGGCCGGCCGAGGCTCACGCCGTGCCGCCGCCCAACGCCGCCGCTATCTCCAGAGGCCGAGACTGAGGACCACGGCCGCCTGCTTGGCCAAGGCGCGAGCGCTACCAACAGCGGGCGTCAGTTTGACCCTAGTCGTGCGGGCCAAGGACGCTGTCCCTCGCGGTCCGAAGGCGAGAAACAAGAGGACGAGGACGACCAGTGCGTTGCCGAGGCCCGACAAATAGTGCGCGAACACCTACTGCTCCCTCCCCCGGTTCTGGAATGACATTGCTGCCGCCCATCTTCCCCTCGTCGGGAGGAGGCAAACCCGTCGTCGGCCGGAAATCGATAGCGGAGCGGAGTGGAGATCGATGTCGCCCGCCAGACGCTCCCCCTACATCGTCCGCTGGATATCGATCCCCGGCTCAGCCTCGGCGCCCACCTGTCCCGATAGCATTCGGGGTCGACGTCTACTACTAAGACGCAAGAGCGGTTAGCATGGGGCTCTCTGTGGAACCGAGCGTTCCGATTCTAAGACCAGGAGACGACCGAGATAGACGAGCGACAACAGGCGAACGAGAGGCGTCCGCCCGAAGCTTCCCAGGCCGCATCCGGCTGGGGCGCCCGCGTCGTAAGATCCAGGTGGTTTCCCTGGGCCAGTTGGATCCTGTCGGCGATCGCCCTCGGGTACGTGCTCTCACGTCTCCGCTTCTCCGAGCTGCGCAGGGACATCGACGGCACGACCTGGTGGCTCATAGCCTTGGCCATTCTCCTGCAGATCATCCCCCGGGTGCTGGAAACCTTGCGCTGGCAGTATCTGCTCAGGCCCCTTCGCCTACGCTTCAGACAGCTTTTCCAGGCTGTCTATGTGGGAACGCTCTACAGCGGCATCCTGCCATTCTCCGGCGGAGATGTTGTTCGAGGGTTTATCGTGGCCCGGCGGGCCGGGGTCAGCGCGGTGCGGGTCCTCTCTACCGAAGTCGTGGAACGGGTCGCCGACGCTATTGCGATCATTCTGGTCGTCTGGTTCACGCTGCGCGGACTCATGCTCACTTTTGCCTTGCGGCTTGCCTTGGGGTTTCTCGAAGTCGGTGTCGGATTGATCGTTATTTTTGGCATCGTGCTCGTGGTCCAGAGCGTCAACCTGCGAAACCGATTCGAGGCTTGGCACCCGATCCGAAGGACGTCCCGTCTTCTCAGGTCGAGCGCCCTCGAGGTGATACGCACGGTGGCTCTCTTGAGCCTGCGCGCTATGCTCGTCGCACTGTCTGCCGCCGTGGGTGCGGTGATAGTGAACATCGCGTCATACTGGTGCATCCTTCGGGCCTACCACCTCAACCTGAGCCTGCTCCAGGCCGCCGCCCTTTTCGCCATCGTCATGATAGGGACGTTCCTCCCCAATACGCCGGGCAACCTCGGTTCGTGGCAGTTCTTTTGCGTGATCGGCCTGCAAGCATTTGGGGTATCGGCCGCCCGCGCCGCGGGGTTCAGCTTGGTGGCTTTCGTGATCTGGACTCTCCCGCCCATCCTCGCGGGCTTCTTTGCGCTCTTCACTTCGCCCTTTTCCTGGTCTGAGCTACGCGGTCGTCGAAACACCGCCGACGGCTCCGCTCGTCAGGAGATGTCCGGGTGACTGCTTTCCGCGTGCTCCGATGCAGCTAGTTGCTACTGCAACGCCTTGAGCTGCGCGAGTGTCTTGCCGAGCGCATCGATCTGCTTCGCAAAGCCGGCAAGATCGCCGGCCCGCAGCGCCGCTTGCGCGGCGGCATACTCGTCATCGGCCTGCGCGATGAGCTGGGCCACAGTGGGGCCAGTGGGCGTCGTGGTCGGGGGACCCGTGGACGGAGGTTGAGTCCCCGGCGGTGCCGTCCCGCCGAAGATCGCCGTTAGCGCCTCACCAAGCGTGGGCTGCATCACGACGTTCTGTTGCTGGCCGGAAGGCAGATTAGGGTTGGCCGACGGCGAGCGATAGAAGACGATGATCCGTTGGATCTGCGGCAGCTTCGTCTGCGAAGACTGCAGGTATAGCGGCTGCACGTAGAGCAGCGAGTTGCCGATCGGCACCGTCAGCAAGTTGCCGAAGATGACCGTGGAACCCTGTTGACCCCAGAGGGTGCGCTGGGACGAGATGGTTGGGTCCTGATTGATAGCAGCCTCGACCTGCGCCGGGCCATAGACATTCAGACTGGACGGGAACTCGAAGCTCACCGCTTTGCCGTAGTTCGGCACGTCGGACTGCGCCCCGAGCCAGGCGATCATGTTGCTACGGCCGTTGGGCACGTAGGGCAGCACAAGGACGAGCTCCTCGCGAGTCTGACCGGGCAGGCGCATGATCATGTAATAGGGGCTCATGGGAGCCGAACCGGAAATCGAGAGATTATTCGGGATCCCCCATTGGTTGCCCTTGTTGTATAGGAGGCTCGGGTTGGTCACGTGATAGGTGGCGAACATCTGCGCCTGGATCGTGAAGAAGTCCTCCGGGTAGCGCACGTGCTGTTGCAGGCTGGCGGGCATGTCGGCCGCGGGCTTGAACATGCCGGGGAAGACCTTTTCGTATACGCGGATGAGCGGGTCGTCCTTGTCGAACACATAGAAGCTCATGGTGCCGTTGTAAGCGTCCACCACGACCTTCACCGAGTTGCGGATGTAGTTCAGGGCACCGTTCGGTTCCGAGTACGGGATGCGGTCGGTGGTGGTGTAAGCGTCGGCGACCCAGTAGAGCTTGCCGTCGGCGATGACCATGTACGGATTGCCGTCGAATTTGAGGAAGGGCGCTGCCGCGGACAAGCGCGCCTTGACGTTGTCGTAGAGGATCGCGCGGGTGTCGTGGGTGATCGCCGACGAAGTGAGGAAGCTGATGCCTCCGAAACGCACGGCGAGGGCAAGTCGGTTGAAGAGCGAGCCCACCGGGAAGCCCCCGGTGCCCGTGTAAGTGCTGTAGACGTCGCCGTTGGGTCCGGGGTAGTCGAACTCAGGATTCTTCGTTTTCACGAGCACGTAGTTCGTGCCGGTGAGGCCGTAGTAGATGCGAGGCTGAGTGATGGCCAAAGCGCTCGCCGACGAGATGACGGGGACGTCCTGGACGAGGAAGTCAGGGGCTCCGCCCGAGGCCACCTGGTTCACTGCCGACAGCGTGACCCCGTAACCGTGGGTATAGGTGATGTGCTGGTTCACCCAGGTCTGAGCCTGTGGCGGCAGTCCGGCGACCCGCAGCTCCCGCGGAGCGAGCATGGTCTGAGTGTAGACGTTGTTTACCAGGTAGCGGTCGACGCTCACACTCGTGAACGCGTAATACGGTCGGAGCTCCTGCAGCTGCGCGTAGCTGGGAAGCAGCACTTCCGGATCCCAGAGACGTATGTTGCCGACCGTCACGCTATTGTCTTGGAGTTGGGAGGATGAAAGATCGCCCTTCAACGAGTACGGGGTCTCACTTATGGCGGTCAAGTTGTATGCCGAGCGGGTGGCGGCGATGTTGTCGGCGATGTAGGGAGTCTCTTTCGCCAACTGGTTCGGGTTGACCGAGAGCCCCTGCCAGACCGCCGGCACGATGCCCATGAATATGATCAAAGCGACGATCCACACCCCTATGGCGATCGGAGGCCAGAGTATGCGCCGGCCGCGCACTGCGTTGTAAACGAGGGCAGCGCCCAGCAGCAGGGCCAGCCCCATCAGGCCTCGGATCAGGGGCAGACGCACGTTCACGTCGGTGTAGCCGGCGCCGAAGAAGACTCCCGCGGTAGAGTAGAGCAGGTTCCAGGCCTTGAGGAGATAGCCCGCGCCAGCGAGGATGAAGAGCGCGCCGAGCAGCGCCGAGAGCTGCGTCACCAGGCTCCTGTCGATGTGCACCCCCGCCAACCCCAGCGCGCGACGCAGCGCCCCGATCCCATCAGGCCTTCGCGGCGGCGCATCAGGGTCGGCAGGGACGAGCTGCTGTGTCTGCACCCCACCGAGCGCGAGTCCCGCCACGAGTGAAACCGCGGTAGTGACGATCAGCGTGGCGAACAGGAACCAGTAAACATACTGCCAGGCCGGCAAGGAGAAGACATAGAACGACAGGTCGTGGTGGAAAACGGGGTCAGTGGCTCCAAAAGAGACGGCGTTGAAGGCGCGGGCAAACGTGAGCCACGAACC
>JADGPI010000086.1 GCA_017882525.1 Thermoleophilia bacterium | reverse complement strand
GTACATTTATCCCGATCGGCGGCATGAATCAGGATAGATGTACCCCTCACGCAGCTATCTGGGTTTCCATCACCACTGCGCGCTGGTCAGCCTGGCCCACGGCTTCCTCACCCTGGAGCGCCTTGACCCAAAAGCTCCGCGGCCGGCCTGACGCTGCCCCAGACGGTGCTGCTCTTGCAGCCTGTGCTTCGCTGTTGGGACGGCCGCTGTCGCACCTGCCACCAACCCGTGAACCTCAAGCAGTTGGTTCTGTTTCATCAGAGGGAGTAACAAAGTACTACTAGCGTTGGACAGTAACGGCCCGAACCAAGGTCGTCAGCTGCTCAAGGACATGAAAAGGGTCTTGGAGGAGAGGCCGGAAGAGCTTGTTGCCCGAGCTTCTTCGCGGGCCATTCCCCTCTGTCAGCCGCCCATTGCCAGGGCCACTATGACAATCCGATCACGTGGCTGGACCACCACGTCATACTGGTCCACATGGAACCGACCGTTGCCGTTGAACGCGCAATGAGCCGTGAGCTTGTGCTGGTCAAGCCGAATCACGTTGCCTGCTAGCGCCGGCAAGGCATGCCTGAGCGCCGAGGTCAGGTCACCGAGCGTTGTCTTCCCCTCGAGTTCTACCTCCACAGACTGGACGCCCGCCGGTCTACGGGGCAACCCGACCAATTCCACGGTGTACTTGCTCATAGCTCTGTCGCTCCCGATGGCATCTCGACCAATGATCGACGCCGTGGGAATCAGATGGCCTCGGCCACGTCGGCCAGACCAAGGGAAATGAGTCTTCTGTCCCTCGGCCTGGTGGTCACCAGATCCCAGTCCATCGCCTCCAGAAACTCCCGGTTGATCACGTCCTGATCTATTGTCACTCCAGCCAGCGGGCCGGCAGTGAGCGGCGGTCTGCCCTCAAGCCTCCCAGAGACGACATATTCCAGTGGGTTGATCCCTTCCCGGATGTTGAACGCCTGACGCACGTTAGCGATACGCTCACCCGTAGTCAGCAACTCTTCCAGAGTCATGCCCCAACCGGTTGTGGCGTTGATGAACTCAAGAAGAGTATCCACGTGCGGATAGGTCGCAGCGACAAAGGCGCAGAGTCCAAGACTCTCGAGGGCATGGTTGAAGACCACGTCGACCTTCTGAGCTTCACCTCGGCCACTCCATGCTCCTGGCTCGTACTCGGGCACCGGAAGTCCGGGCGGAATGAAGGCTCCGTGCCAGCGCATGTGCCGGGCAGGAGTGGCGTCCATGCGGTAGCACGAGGCAAAGCCGTATTCCAGCTTGGGATTGTGGGCCGGCGGTTCCTGACCGTTGATGTGCACTGCGTACCGCTCCGCCCCCCTGCCGATCCTCTCAGCGGCCACTCTCACCCCGTCGGCGAGGACATCCCCGAAACCACGCCGCTCCCCCAGAGCCTGCAGGATTGCGACGATAGCCCGATGGTTCCCCCAGGTCAATTCAATCCCATCGGTCTCCTTCAGCGTGATGATCCCGTTCTCGTAGCACTCGATGGCAAATGCAACAACGGCACCGGCAGAGATCGTATCCAGTCCCAGCCGGTTGCAGATGTCGTTAGCCTTGATGATAGACCCGAGGTTGTCATTCAGGCAGTTCGTGCCGAACATACTGACCGTCTCGTACTCGGGCTTGTGCACTCCATACTCGTATTCGTACTCGCCGGAGCCCTCTTTCATGAGTCCTCCGCAGGCAATCACGCAGCGATAGCATGCATACTTCCTCTGGACGCGCTCCATCACCGCGTCCACGCCTATCGCGTCGATGCTGGGGAAATCGATCTCGGTCACGCCGTTCCAGTTCTTCACGGGAGTGTCGCCGATCATGGCGAACGGCACTATGGTTGCGACGGTCCCGAAGTTCCGAAACTCATCAATGAGACCTCGGAGCTGCTTTGCATACGTCCGCCGGAGACGGTCGAGTTCCGCGGCGTCGAAGACCGGGACCTTCAGCTTGCCCCTGGCCACCACGGCCTTCAGCCTCTTCGAACCCATTAGAGCGCCCAGACCCGAGCGCGCCGCGGCCCGACCCTTGTCGGTGATGATCCCCGCTATGAGCGCTGCCTTCTCACCCGCCGGGCCGATGGACGCGACTTCCACGTCCTTTCCTAATTCGGCCTTGAGAAGGTCCTCGGTGTCATGAGTGTCTCTTCCCCATAGATGGGAAGCGTCATGCAGCGATGCCCCCTCCTCGGTCACAAGCAAGTACACCGGCTTGTCGGCTATCCCTGTGAAGAAGATCGCGTCGTACCCGGCAAACCGCATCATCGGCCCGAAATTGCCCCCGGAATTGGAGTCTCCCCAGGTTGATGTGAGCGGAGACTTGCCAACGACCGCGAATCTCGAGCCACCGAGTGCGCTCGTCCCTGTGAGCATGCCGCTGAGGAAGCCTAGAGTATTCTCGGGGCCCAGGGGGTCGACTCCCGCCCTCATGCGGTCGAAGAGGAACTTGGAGCCCAACCCGTAGCCACCCAGGTATTTCCGGCCCATCGCCTCGTCTAACGCTTCTTCCGTCAGTGTGGAAGTATGAAGGTTGACCCATAGGACCTTGCCGCAGTACCCGTTCAAGAGCGACCCTTCCCCCTTTCGCAGTCAGCACCTGTCCATCAACGTACACAGCCTGGCCTGCGCGATCCGGGCGCGCAGGCCAGGCATACTCGGAAGACCCGCAAGCAGATCTAGTACACGAGAGGCTCCACCTTGCCTCCCAGGGGAACCATGGGCGCGGCAGCATTGCTCACCGTGACCAACTCGTACGGATACTTGCCTCCGGCAGTCTTGATCCACTGTCCGCCGACCAGCGGCGTCTTGTAGTGATTCTGGACCGGCCTGGACGGTCCGATCTTAGGAGTATCCCACCCGTCGATGGGAGCGGTGAAGTCGATCGGACCACCGATCGTGTCCATCTTGGTCGCCTTGATGGCTTCAAGGATCGCGTTCTTGTCCGTCAAATCGGTCGCGCGCTTGAGCACGTCGATCGCCCACTCAAACATCACGAAGTGGAAAAGCGGAGGAGTCCACTGGATGTTCTTGCGCTTCTCGAACTCGTCCGCGAACTGGGCGCAACTCTCTCCCAGCAAAGGCGAGGTGAACGGATGCGTTCGAGACCACATCTGCTCGCAGCAGAGCCTGTTGCCCATATCGCCCTGTGCCTCGACGGCCTGCGGGAACATGTTCGCCACCGCATAGGTGACGATTTTGGGCTGCCATCCCTGCTGCGCGCTCTCCTTCCAGAAGTTGACAAAGTCAGGCGGGAAGAGCATTCCGAACGCGATCTCGCACCCCGCCTTCTTGAAGCTGGATATCTGTGAGGTGAAGTCCTCGGTGCCCGGGAGAGGCTGGCTGGTGACGGTGGCCTCGTATCCCAATTTCGGCATGGCGTCAGCCCACGGTTTGACCCACGGGTTCCCGTTGGCATCGTTCACCAACATCTCGCCGACCTTCTTGTTGGTATCCACCTGGTTCCACATGTCGGAGTATGTGGCGATCACGTCCTCGGTGCCCCAGAAGACGTTGTAGGTCCACTTGAAGACCGCATCGTAGGTATTGGTGCGCCCGTAGACATAGTTCTGCCACGGGCAGTCTGTGGTGATGCACGGCATCTCAGCGGACTCGCACTGATCCGCGACCGGGTTGGTGGTATCAGCGGTAGACGCGGCCATCATGAGGTTGACCTTGTCGTTCATGATGAGATCGCCAGCCACCTGCGCAGCCCGGTTCGTGTCCGACTGGCTGTCGCGCACCAAGAAGTTGATGGGGTGCTTCTTCCCGTCTCCGCAAATCAGTCCGTCCCCCACCGCCTCCTTTGCGCGGTCCACGCAATAGGAGTCAGCAACGCCGAACGTCGCGAGTCCGCCAGTAGTCGGAGTCACGACCCCGAGCTTGATCTCAGGACCCGTCTCCGCACTTGCGGATACGGTCGTGGTGGCGCCGCCGGTCGTAGCCGTCGAGGCCTCAGTAGTGGAAGCGGACGGCACAGTAGCGCTGGTGGTGGTCGTCTCTTCTCCACCGCATGCAGTGACTAGCCCGCCCATGCCGGCGCCCAGTCCTACGACCGCTCCGGCCACCCCGGCAATCTTGAGGAACTCGCGACGGCTGACCTCCTTGCCAACGGAGGGCGCATTCTGTTTTCGGTCCATCTTTGGTTCCGGATCCATCTCATTACCCCCTCGGGCCGTAATCGGCCCCTCACACCGGTACATGTCTGCCTTGGGGCACGCAGCGCGCCACGCCTGAACAGTTGGAGACTCCACCTCCTTCCCTGCTAGTGAACGCGTAGACCTCATGCAGGCGCGACGCCGCCTCCATTCCTTCTTCAGGAAATGGGGCACCCTAATCTAAGAGCTCCATCATATTAAACCATGGATACGACCGGTGGTGTGCCACCGTCCGCAACGCTCCTCTGCGCGGCGACGTTCTTCTGTTACCGGCACGGATATCGTGCAGAAAGTGGGCTGCCGGAATAGCAGTCGCCGAGCACCATATGGTCTATGCTTTCCCCAGTAGAGTCGTCTGACCGACGCCTGGTCTGGCTGGAGGGTAAAGGTTGCGTATCCTGAGTATTTCGGAACTCGAGAGGGCTTCGGGTCTCCCGCGCGCCATGATCTACTACTATCGTAGGGAGGGTTTGCTCCCACCCGGCCAGAAGAGTGGGGGAAGTCCAGCCGTTTACGGCGACGAGCATGTGCTGCGCCTTCAGGAGATCGTCAGCCTTCGAGAGGAAGGCCTCTCACTAGCCCAAGTGCGAGAACGCCTGTGTGGCGCGTGTCAGCCGCCGACGGCGCAAACGAACATGGTTGAGGCAAGGGCGAACGAGATCAAGAGTCTCCTACTTGATGTCGCTGCGCGCCACTTTGCAATGTACGGTTATAGGGGCGCACGCATTTCGGACATCATCGCGGAGGCGCAGCTCGCCCCGTACTCCTTTTATCGGAACTTCGACTCAAAGAGAGCCTTGTTCGTCGAAGTGGTCGAGACGTTCGTTGAAAAGAAGATCCACGAGGTCGAGGACTTCTTGGCTTCAGAATCGGACCCTGTTGTCCGCCACATACTTCGGACGGTCGCCTTCCTAGAGAAGATAAGCATGAGCCCCGGAATGCTGACCTTCATCCGTGCCGAGTCTCTTGGAGCGGACGAGGCGACTCGCGATCTTGTCCAACAGACCTACCGTTCAATGGCCAGTCACCACTGGGATGAACTGAAGTTGATGGAAGGCGTCGGGCGCCCAGATCCCGAAACCCGGAGCGAATTGTTGGCGTATGCCATAGTCGGGGTGATGGAGAACACATCTATGAGGCTCTCCTGGGATCACGACTTCTCTGTCGAAGACTACCTTTGGGCGAGCTTGGAGGTGTTTCTGGCCCTAAGAACACTGTACGTCGGGCCATTCGACATCGGTGCGGAGAAGAAGAAGTACGCCTCTCTCATTCACGACCTGGGAGAGAACCCAGACTGGAAGGCCAGTCGGGTGTCCCGCGACCCAGCGTGAAAGGCCGAGAGCGCAGCTTAGGGCCTATCCCGTTAGGCCCCTGCCGGGGCCACTTTGCCGGTCGCGTTTCGAGCCTTCTTGAAGGCGATGAGGCCGCTCGCGAGCATCAGGAAGGCGAGATGATTCTCGTCCTTCTTCGACCAGCGGATGAGCAGGCCGCGGTTGCGGTTCAGCCAAGAATGACAGGCTGCCACTACCCTCTTCCCCCCTTCCGGAGCTGTGGCCCATACTTCTGTTCACCCGGCGGGCGCGGTTTTCGGGCAGACCGAGCGCCGCGCCCGCCGGGTGACCTTCGGCCTCATCATCTTCTCGAGCTCACCCCGCTTTGGGTACCAACCGGTCTCGGGTCCACCATACAAGCGGGACGGTATAGGCTCTGCGGCTGCTAGTATGGCGAGTTGTTGGCGAGCGCAGGAGAGGGGGCGAGCTATCCTTCGGCTAGAGCAGAACGGGGCGGAGACGTGTGAGCTCTGCCCCAATTCCAACTTCGTGCGAATTCAGGTGCCCCTGCGGGTGCTGGGCGAAGGGCCCGAAAGCGCGGCCATCTTTCGCTACGGCCTCGGGCCCTTTTCCAGCCGGGAGATTCCCATAACTGCCGAGCCGGCTCAGCACGTAGACCTGCGCTTTCGCCTCCCCAAAGAGCTCTTTCGCTCGCGGGAGCATCTTGTTCTGGAAGTCTTCTCCCCCAACCACGAGGGCGCAAAGAACGTCCTATGGAGTACCCGCTACGAAGTCGGCTGGCGGGGAGAAGCACCGTACCTAGAGCCGGTAGCCGACTAGGCCGCGCAGGCCAAAGCCACAGCCATCGTTGTGACGACCGCGTGGCTCTCTGATGCAGAGTGGTCTACTGAAACCGGGTAGTTCCGACTCCGACTCCAGAGCACATCACATGGGTAGCCCGATTGCGGACCCGAACGTCGGATGGTTAGACCGATAGGGCCGAGAAAGACCTCGCATTTGCGGCGTTTATGGCTGTCG
>JADGPI010000085.1 GCA_017882525.1 Thermoleophilia bacterium | reverse complement strand
GACCCTTCTTCCGTGGCCTCGGGACCGGCAGTGGCCGATCCTTCGACTCTCGCGGACGCCCGGGACGTGCTCGAGAAATATGGCGTGGCGGCATCGGATGCGGTGCTCGGGCACCTCTTGGCAAACGAAAGCGAGACTCCCAAACCCGGCGATGCCTGTTTCGCCCGGGTCTCCACGAGCATCATCTGTTCGTCGCAGGTTTTTCTCGAATCCGCTGCGCGGTTCCTGGCGGGGCGCGGCATGGACCCGGTCATACTCAGCAATTCCGTCGAAGGCGAGTCCACAGACGTCGCTCTCGTCTACGCCGCCATCGCCAGGCAGGTCGCTCGCTACGGCCAGCCGGTGGAAGCTCCGTGCGTGCTCCTTAGCGGGGGGGAGACCACCGTGACCGTGAGGGGCTCGGGACGCGGGGGCCCTAACGGCGAGTTCCTCCTGGCTCTTGCGCTTGCTCTGGGCGAGGAGGTGGACTATGCGGCCATCGCCTGCGACACAGATGGCGTCGATGGGGTGAGCGAGGTGGCGGGCGCCATCGCCCGTACGGATACGCTTGGGCGCGCTCGGGCCGCTGGCCTGGATGCGCGGCGCATGCTGCGCGCGAACGACTCTCACTCGTTCTTCGGTGAGCTCGGGGACCTCGTGGTCACGGGACCCACCTATAACAACGTCAACGACTTTCGAGCGCTGCTCGTGTTGCCGTTGATCAGATAGCCGGCACCGCGGACGCGGGGCCTACCCTTTATCCTCCGGTGCTTGTCCCAGGAAGTCGACAACCGGCTCGAGGCGAGGAACGCTTCCCAGCCAGGCGGCTTCGTAACGCCTGGCCCAGAGGACTTTCACCGAACCATCCTCTTCCCTCTCCAGCACTTCTAAGGTGAGGCGCTGTCGCGTACGGAACAACTCCTTGGGAATGCGGAAAGTGAGATTGGTCAAAGCGCCGGTCCGGGTGAGTAGCTTCGCTTCCCGTCCGGCGAATGATCCGATGACGTAGCGCACGGTGTTTCCCCCTCTGGGGGCTTCTCCCATCGCTTGCACCGGAACGCGGACGACGATGAAGCTGCCGTTGGCCGAAAGCTCGGCCGACTCAGACCCGTTCTGGTCGATCTTCAAATCGGATGCCTCCTGGGCTGCTCGTTGAAGTGTGCATCCTAGCAACCGCTCGTCAGGGTTAAAAGGCTGCCGTGTGCTAGAAGCGTATCTGGAGGAACGCCTTCACCCGCGCTCCCCATTCCCGCACCGTCTCGCCCATGGTCGAATAGTGCCGGATCTCGGCGGGCACCCCGATGGCGTCGATGCCCAAGGAGCGGGCGAGATAGACGGCCCGGGCGAGGTGGTAGCGCTGCGTGGGGATGAGAGCGCTCCGAACGTGGAAGACCGTCTTGGCCCGGAGCATGCTGTAATAGGTGGTATAGCCCGCCCCGTCTGCAAGCAGGTCTTTCTTCGGCACTCCCTTGGCCAACATGTAGCTCAACATGAGGCTAACCTGGTCGTGGCCGGTGCGCGAGTCGCCGGTGAGGAGGAGGGTCTTCACCTTGCCCTGCCGGTAGAGCAGGAGAGCGCTGTCCATGCGATCGGCCATCATCGGCGACGGAGTGCCGCCGGTGTAGAACGCGGCACCCAGGACGATGGCCACCGGAGCCGACGGAGCCGCCCCCGGCCCAGTCACGATGAAGGAGCGAGCGTCGTGGACCATGAGCAGGTTGACCGCCAGGACGAACAAGGCTGCCACCACCACGAGCCCAGCGATCCCTACGAGCGTCCACAAGGCAAAACGCCTGCGCCGTCTCGCTCTTCTCTTCATGTCGCACTTCCAAATCTCGTTTGGAGCCAAATCCTGACGTAATCTTAGCGCTTCGACGCTCCAAAGTAGCTTTTGCACACGGTAAGCCGACGCTTATCCGCCACTGCCGGCTCGTGTTTAGGCGGTGCAGGCAAGGTTTCGCTGTGATAGCTTGTTGACATAGCCATGCGTTGGGAACTACGTCAAATACCGGTCTCATCCTCCTGTCGGACGGTCCCGACGCCGCGTGGATGTGACCGCGAGTCGCAGCCGGGGGGCTCAGAGAACCCCCTCATCCGGAGCTTTTTGCTGCCCTAGCCTCTCTGCGGGGCCGCTGAACAAGAGGTCGCTTTACAGAAGGGATCGCCATGGGAGCCAAGACCGCAGTCCTTGATGGCACGGAGGCCATTGCGCTCGTCGCCCACAAGCTGAGCGAGGTCATCGCCATCTACCCGATCACCCCGTCGAGCCCCATCGCCGAGCACGCCGACGCGTGGAGCGCCGGGGGCAAGAAGAACCTGTGGGGAACGGTCCCGGTGGTGGTCGAGCTGCAGTCTGAGGCAGGGGCGGCGGCCGCGGTGCACGGCGCGTTGCAGGCCGGTTCGCTCTCAACCACCTTCACCGCGAGCCAGGGGCTCCTTCTCATGATCCCCACCATGTACAAGATCGCCGGCGAGCTCTCGCCCACCTGTTGGCACGTGACCGCCCGCTCACTGGCCGCCCAGGCGCTCAGCATCTTCGGTGATCACCAGGACGTCATGGCGGTACGTCAGACGGGTTTCGCTCTTCTCGCCTCGGGCTCCGTGCAAGAAGCTCACGATCTCGCTCTCGTCGGCTCTGCCGCGACGCTCAGATCCCGCATCCCTTTCATCCACTTCTGCGACGGCTTTCGCACCTCCCACGAGGTGCAGAAGATCGAACTCATGGAAGACGATGTGCTCGCGGCCATGATCGACGAGGAGCTGGTGCTTGCCCACCGGGAGCGGGCCATGACCCCCGACAGGCCGAGTCTCCGGGGCACGAGCCAGAATCCGGACGTGTACTTCCAGGGACGGGAGTCCGTCAACCAGTACTACCTCGACTGCCCGGGGATCGTCCAGGAATACATGGACCGCCTTGCCGGCTTGACGGGGCGCAGCTACCACCTCTTCGACTACCTCGGCGCCCAGGATGCCGAGCGGGTGATAGTGCTGATGGGCTCCGGCGCCGAGACCGCTGCCGAGACCGTCGACCACCTGACCGCGCGCGGAGAGAAGGTCGGGGTGCTGAAAGTCAGGCTCTATCGCCCCTTCAGTGTCGAACACTTCGTGGAGGCGCTCCCCAAAACGGTCAGGAGCATCGCGGTGCTCGACCGCACCAAGGAACCCGGCGCGGTCGGCGAGCCTCTCTACCTGGACGTGGTGAACGCCATCGTTGAATCCGGCATGGGGGTAAAGGTGATCGGGGGCCGCTACGGTCTCTCGAGCAAAGAGTTCACTCCCGGGATGGTGAAAGCCGTGTTCGACCTGCTCGGCAAAAAGGCACCCAAGAACCATTTCACCGTCGGGATCAACGACGACGTCACTCACACCAGTCTCGAGTATGACCCCCACTTCACTACTGAGCCGGATAACGTGTTCCGGGCCCTTTTCTTCGGACTGGGCTCCGACGGAACGGTGGGAGCCAACAAGAACTCCATCAAGATCATCGGTGAGGACACTCCGAATTACGTCCAAGGCTACTTCGTTTACGACTCCAAGAAGGCCGGAGTGATGACCGTCAGTCATCTGCGCTTCGGACCCCAACCTATCCGTTCCGCGTACCTTGTCAACAAAGCCGACTTCGTAGCTTGCCACATGTGGTCATTCCTCGAGCGCTACAGGACGCTGGCCGCCGCCGTCCCGGGGGCCACTTTCCTCCTTAACGCGCCCTTCCCGGCCGAGGAAGTCTGGGACCGGCTGCCGCAGGTGACTCAGCGCCGCATCATCGACCTCGGTCTCAAGCTTTACACCATCAACGCCTACGAGGTCGCCAAAGAGACCGGCATGGGCTCCCGCATCAATACCATCATGCAGACCTGCTTCTTCTACCTCTCGAACATCCTGCCCCCTGACGAAGCGATCTCTGCAATCAAGGGCGCCATCAAGAAGACATACAGCAAGCGCGGCGACGAGGTAGTCCAGATGAACTACCACGCCGTCGACCAGGCGATAGCCAAGCTGCACCAGATCCCGGTACCTGCGGAAGCGACGAGCGCGGTGCGAAAGCCGCCTCTGGTACCTGAAGAGGCCCCTGATTTCGTAAAGAACGTGACTGCCATGATCATGGCCGGCCAGGGGGATGAGCTCCCCGTGAGCGCGATGCCCCCCGACGGCGTCTGGCCTACCGACACCAATAAGTGGGAGAAGCGGAACCTCGCGCTCGAGATCCCGGTGTGGGAGCCGGAGATCTGCATCCAATGCGGCAAGTGCTCGCTCCACTGCCCGCACGCCACCATCCGCACCAAGGTCTACGACGATGCAGCGCTCGCGGGCGCCCCACCCACCTTCAAGTCGACGGATGCCAAAGGCAAGGAATACGACGGTAGGAAGTGGACCGTGCAAGTCGCGGCCGAGGACTGCACAGGGTGTGGTGTCTGCGTCCAGATATGCCCGGGCAAAGACAAGGCCGATCCGGTCCGCAAGGCCATCAACATGGCCTTTCAGCCGCCCCTGCGCCAGAGCGAGCGCGTGAACTACCGCTTCTTCTTAGGTATCCCCAACCCCGACCGCTCCCAGGTACGTGTGGCAAGCGTCAAGGGCAGCCAACTTCTCCAGCCTCTGCTCGAGTACCCTGGGGCCTGCGCCGGTTGCGGCGAGACCCCGTACGTCAAACTGCTCACTCAGTTGGTGGGGGACCGCCTGCTCATCGGCAACGCTACCGGTTGCTCGAGCATCTACGGGGGAAACTTGCCTACCACCCCCTACGCCAAGGACCCTGAAGGCAGAGGCCCCGCCTGGAACAACTCCCTCTTCGAAGACGCGGCCGAGTTCAGCTACGGTCTGCGGATCACCGTGGATAAGCAGGCCGAGTTCGCTCGGGAACTGGTGGTCTCCCTCAAAGACATGATAGGAGCCGAGTTGGCTGAGGCCCTGCTTGCCTCCAAGCAGGCGGACGAGGCGGAGATCGCCGCTCAACGATCGCGCGTGGCCGAACTCAAGGCCAAGCTACTGGCGGGCATGACCGGGAATGGCTCCGACGGCCGCCTGGGACGGCTCCTGGGGGTGGCGGACTTCCTGGTCAAGAAGAGCGTGTGGGGGGTCGGCGGCGACGGCTGGGCGTATGACATCGGCTACGGCGGCCTCGACCACGTGCTCGCCTCCCAGCGCAACATCAACCTG
>JADGPI010000084.1 GCA_017882525.1 Thermoleophilia bacterium | reverse complement strand
CTTTACACCTGCGCCGTCCACAACAAGGACCTGCAGCGCCCCGAGATCGCGGAGATCATCCCGCCCCAGCCGGCGTACTCCCCTCACTGGTACGGGGTCATCGAGAGCGGGGACACCAAACGTTTCGTTGCCAACGGATATGCTCACGTCCACGCTCAATTGCGAGGGGCCGGAAAATCTGAAGGCACCTACGGCGAAGATAAGACGGACCACTACGACATGATCGATTGGATTGTCAATCAACCCTGGTGCGACGGCAACGTGGGCATGGCTGGCATCTCCGCCTTCGGCGGCGAGCAGTTCCGGGCCGCAGTCCAAGGCCACCCGGCTCTTAAGGCCATATTCCCCTATGATCCCATGGGCGCCTACGGTGGCATGTGGAGCTTCCGGGAGTTCAATCCCGGCGGGGTCATCCACACCATGATGTATTACCTCTTCCCCTTGGGCACCGTGCACGAGCCCTGCGGCGCCCCCGGTCCGCTCTCACCGGTAGAAGAAGAGAAATGGCAGCGGGCAATCGCCAACCCCGATTACCAGATCTACTCCCATCTCTGGAGCATTCTCACCCAGCGGGGCCAGCGCAACGGCGGCATGTACGACATTCTCATGAACCCTTACGAGGACCCCAATGCTCTGGCTGAGAGCGAAGAGAACTTCAAGAAGGTGAAGATCCCCTTCTACACCGGCTCCGGCCAGTATGCCTACTCCTACAAGCTCCATTGGCAGGGCATGCAGCACTGGTATGAGAACGTCCAGGGCGTGCCCAAGAAGATGATCATCAACGGCCCCGCGCACATGGAGCGCCCCTACTGGGAGATGCACGACGAGATCCTGCGCTGGTACGACTACTGGCTCAAAGGCAAAGACACCGGGATCATGGACGACCCTCCGGTCAAATACTGGGTGATGGGCGAGAACGTCTATCGCACGGCCACCGACTGGCCCATCCCCGAGATCATCTGGACCAAGTTCTATCTGGGTAGCTGGGAACGCCTGAAGACCGAACCGTCTCTATCCGCAAGCGTCAGCCAATCGGTGGACCGCGAACCGGACGCCTTCGTGCAGATGCCGCCCACCAAGACCATGAAGATCGAACGTCTGCGCTACATGACCGAGCCCCTTGCCCACGACACGCTGGTCGCCGGCCCCATCTCGCTCACGCTCTTTGCCGAGATAGACCAGGAAGACACCAACTGGATCGTGGTCCTTAAAGACGTAGGGCCCGACGTGTCGGTGCGTACCCAGCGCGAAGGCGAGCGGTTCGTGCCGGAGGGCCTGCCGGAACGCGAGCTCACCCGGGGCTGGCTGAAAGCCTCTCATCGTGCCGTCGATCCCTCGCGCTCCAGACCCGGTGTGCCCTGGCACCCCTTGACCCGAGAAGCCCAGGAACCGGTTGTGCCGGGGACCGTCAACGAGTACCAGATCGAGGTGCTCTCCACGGCGAACATGTTCAAGGCCGGACACCGCATCTGTCTCGACATAACGGCCATGGACCTCGCCACAGGCACCGGAGGTCTCACCAACATCGAGTTCTTCGCCCCGCATGTGTGCAGCAGCAAGACCACCCTCCACAAGGTCTACCACTCTGCGGAGTATCCCTCGCATCTGCTTTTGCCGCTCGTGCCGACCGAGTGAGGCGAACCATGCAAGCCCTGATAGAAGGACTTCATCACTACACGATCAGCGTGGCCGACATCGATGAATCGGTGCGCTGGTACAAAGACGTGCTTGGTTTCAAGCTGATCTACCAAAACCGGCGGCACGACTGGGGGCAGGTAGCCTACATGCAGGCTCCGGGCTTTCTCCTGGAGATGTTCGAGGTTCCAGATCCCAAACCGTTGCCCTCGTATGCCGCGGGTCCTGAACCCGATACGGACCTCTTCGTGTGCGGTCACAAGCACTTCGCTATCCTCCACCCAAGTGTCAGAGAGGCGGTCAAACAGCTCGAGGCTTTGGGTGCGAACGTGGGGAGTTTCAAAGAGGTGTCCCTTGAGGGAGTCGGGACCTTTCGCGCCACGTTCATCACGGACAATGGCGGCTACCTCATCGAGGTGGCGGAGCCGCAGTCTTCATCGGGGCGAGAAGAGCCGAACAGGGCAACGGAGAAGCGACCGTTGGCGATCATGGCGTTGCATCATGTGGCCATAAGCGTTCCCGACCGGGAGGAAGCCGTGCAGTGGTACTCGGAGAAGTTTGGCTTCACCGTGGCGACCACTTTTGAGATCCCGGCGATCGGTTTGCGGTCGGCGATGATGCAAGGTCCGGGCTTTTGGATGGAGATCCACTGCATGGCGGGTTCGGTCCCTGTGCCCGAGGAAAGGCGTATCCCCGCAACCGACGTACTTACTCTGGGCAACAAGTACTTCTCCTTGGCGGTTAAGGATGCCGGGCGTGCGGCAGATGCCCTTGCCTCAACCGGGGTGAGCATCGTTGCCTCCGAGACGACTGAGTGGGGCCACCGAGTGTTTGTCAGTGACAACTCGGGGATTCCGATCGAACTCTTCCAGCTCGTGAACTGAGGTCGGTCTTGGATCCCTGTCGGGCGCCTGGCCTGAGAACCACAGACCCCGGGAATTTCAGCCTTGCCCCAGCGCCCGCTGGATGACGGCCACGGTCGCAAATGGGTCGTCGACTTGGACGACTAGGCGCGCGAAGCGTTCGTCGGCCAGTTCGATGATGACGGCCTTCTCGGGGTCGTGCACGTCCCAGAAGACCCAGTCGCCATGCTGCCTCAAGGTCCCAGCCGTGATGACACCTGGAACTGACGTGCCGCCCGTTCGTATGCCCCGGCAGCGTTCGCGGCGAATGAAGTCGGGATCGATGCCGGCCCCTTTCACGTGGATCAGAGGCACCTCCAGTCTGGACTTGAGGGCCCAGAGCTTGTCGGCTCCGTGCATGGTCACCACGAGCATGCCGTCCTCGACGGCGATCTCCGCCATGTGAGTCTCCTCTCGTTCCTGCGGTCCGCCCAAGAGCCGTGCGGGGGGGCCTGTCTCTAGGCCTAGAGTAGCTCTTCGGGTGCTGAAGTGTCGCCCAAGAGTGGATGGCGCGCCCATCCGGTTTGGCCGTCGGACATCTCCACGCGTCGAAAGGTAGGCCTCCAGCTGGTGCCAGCATTCAACAAAAGGCCTGTAATTGCTCGTAAGATATGATGTAGTCACAAATCTGCTTTACGTGAGGCGTGACCAGCGGTATCCTTAATGTGTGATCCACGGACGAGGGGCGGTGACACCAATGGCCGGTAGCGTCCATGCAACGAAGCCGTTCAACATAAGATTGCCCATATGGGCTGTCGACTACATCGACGAGCGGGCCGCGGAACGGGGTACTACCAAGACCGACGTCGTCGTGGAGGCTCTTCGTTCTTTGCGGGAAGGGGACGTCGAAGGACTGATGAAGGAAGGCTACGAGGAGATGCGGGAAACCGATCGCCGGCTTGCCGAAGAGAGCATGGCCGCGTCCACCACATTCGGTGACCCGGAATGACATCCGAGGCGAAAGTCCGCAGAGGATGCGTCTACCTGGTCAACGTCGATCCAGACCCATATTCGGGTCTGGGGAAAAGACGTCCGGTACTGGTAGTGCAGAACGATCTGGGAAATAGCGAGGCCGACACGACCATCGTGGTTGCCCTCAGTTCGATCGTTCCGGCGCGACTGTATCCGTTCCACGTCGGGCTGCCGGCCGAGATCCTCGGCAAGCCGGGGATCATCATGTGCGAGCAAGTAAGAACGGTGAGTCTCGACCGCATCGACCCGCGTCCTCTCGGCGAATGTCCGTCCGACGTCATGGAGCGAGTCGCAGACGCCCTTGGACGTTCGCTGGGCCTGGCAGAGGGGCTGTCGTCTGGTAGGAGACCATCTGCACGGCGGGAGAATGAAAATTCCTGATGACATTCGTTCTATAGCACTCCCAGGATTTCTTCTGCTCCGTGGAGCTGCTCAAGAACGTGGAGTGGGCCGGCGGTGGGTCAGGCCGCCTCACGCAGCTTGTTCTGGAGGAGATTGACAGGTGCCCGCTTAACCGCCCGTGACGGCCGGGCGCCCGCGGCTCAGAGACGCTGATTCGGGGCGTCTGCGGGTCGCGCCAGCGTTGACCTCGCCACAGCGATCGCCAGGGCGCAGGGCCAGAGCCAGAGGATGAAGCTGGTGGGCCGTGAAAAGCTCATCGAGTCGGTCAGACCATAGATGATGAACACGGCCATCGACGCCAAGGTGCCGAGCGAAATGATACGCGTGAGGTAGCCCTGTTTCAGGGCGCGAACGGCCAGCAAGACCAGTCCGACCAGAAGCAGCAAGAGCCCAAGCAGCCCCGGTACGCCGATGGACAGAGCTACGTCGAGAAACAGGTTGTGCGCCTGCGAGACCGGAAAAGCGAGGCCGACGGTCCGGTAGGGATAACGAAACGGGATCACCCGGTTGAAGACTCCGAGCCCGATGCCGGTCACCGGATGGTCCTGGATAGCCATGATGGACGAAGACCAGATGTCCAGCCGTGACACGAGTTCCGTGCTGAACGTCTGATCGCGGACAAGAGCCCGAAAGACCGGCCCCAGCTGCCCGGAGGCGGCAAGCCCGACCAGAGCGACAGTCAGGCCGGACGCCCAAGCCCAAAGCCAGTCGGTGCTTCTGAGAATCAACACCATCAGGACTGCCACGACCAACCCGACAAGCGCTCCTCTAGATCCAGTCATGAAGACCACCGCGGCGCCCGTGACGGTCAAGAAAATCGTGATTCCGCGATAGAGGGCACCTCGCCGACCCTGGCGCTGTCCGTGACGGGCGGGAGCAGTCGCCACGACTGCCGCGAAGGCCGTCAACACGGCCAGCAATCCGCCGGTCTGGTTGGCCGCCAACCCATGCTGCGCCCACGAGAAAGGCAGGGACCGTATCGTGGGCAGAACGCCGTAGACTCGACTGAGCCAAGACAGCTTGTATGCCGGCCAACTGCTCGTGAAAAGGGCGGATAAGAGGGCGACGAAGTCGGCACCCAGGAAGAAATGCAGCAGTGACGCCTTGCTCACCTTGCGCGCGAAGAACGGCAGCCACCGGCCGGTGACGACCAGCACCGACAAGACGCCCACTATCGCTATGAGGAACCAGGGTAGGCTGAGCAGCCGGTCCGGAGAAGCCCACATCGAGAAGAGTAGCGCCAGACCGACCAGACCCGCGCCCGCGCGGATGAGCCTCAGGTCCAAGTCGGGCACACGGGCATCGTTCTTCGAGCTAGGCTCAGGGACATCCTCCAGTCTTGCGATGTTCTGTCTCGCGCAGGCCACAGGCAGGCCACTATCTTAGCGCGCTCTGGATATGCGGTCGGCCATGATGCCCCGCCGGATTACGTCGTCACCGACGGAGAGGGCGTTCTCGTGGAAGCGCAAGTTGTGATACATATCCCAGCACACCGCGCTGGTGACGAGACCGGAGTCATACGTGGGCGATATCGAACTGAGGGGGCTCGATCGCGAGCGCCGCGGCTGTTGCAGGTGACATGATCGTGCAAGGGCGCACATCACCCTCGAGCACCACATCACCGTCGAGAGCGGCTGGGCACCGCCCGGGCCCACGCTTTCGCCGGAAGTGGGTCATCGCCGGCGTGGCGGCACTTGTGCTGTCGAGCATATTGATAGCGGCTCCGCTCGCGGCGCAGGGGCGAGATCACGGTCCGTCCCTCGCTGCCGCCCACGGCGCAGATGGACCCCCGGCCTCGCTGCCGGCCAACGCAAAGGCGGTGAAAGTCCCCATCCTCATGTACCACTACGTGGATGCCACGGCGCCTCGGGTGGGACCTCACGCCGGGGACCTCACCGTGCGCACGAGGGATTTTCTGGCGCAGATGGACTTTCTAGCCAAGCACGGATATCACGCCGTGACATTGGAGCAGGTCTATGCTGCCATGGTCGGAGGGGGCTCTTTGCCCACGAAACCGGTTGCTCTCACGTTCGATGACGGCGGTCTGGACGACTACACGGTGGCCTATCCCATACTGCGTTCTCACGACTTCGTTGCCACGTTCTTCGTGATCAGCGGCTCAGTCGGTGGGCCAACGGCTATGACCTGGGACCAATTGCGAGAGATGCAGGCGGCCGGCATGGCCATCGAGTCTCACACAGCGCACCATGGCGACCTCGTCGCGTCGAGCGCCGCAGCGCTCAGCGCGGAGCTCAACGAGTCCCGCAAGACGATCGAGGCTGAACTTGGCCGAGCTCCGCTGGTGGTCTCGTATCCCTTCGGCCGTTACGACGATCGAGTGATCGACGCGGCAAGGGACGCCGGCTACCTGATTGCGGTCACTACCCACCAAGGGAGAGTGTTGACTCCAGACTCCGTTTACTGCTGGCCGCGGGTCCATGTCGCGGCCATGGAGAGCCTAAAAGGCTTCGAAGCCGGCCTCGGGGTACCGGTGACGCTGTAGTCCGCAGGCCCCGACGTCGGGCGCGCGCGGGGTCGGTCCGTTGACGCGCATACGCACGGTCGTCGGCGCTACCTGTCGTTCGCAGGAGCGGGTCGCAGCTCAATTTCTGAATAGTAGTGCGTGGTGCCGTTCTTCAGCTGGACTTTATAGCCCCCCACGTTGCTGACTCCCCTCTCTTGATAGGGCTCGATCACCTCGATGACGGTGCCCCTTCCCCTGGCTCTTCCATAGCTGAAACCAGGGCGGGGCATCCAGAGGCGCCGGAAAGGCCACCAGGCGGAGAAATGCCGCGCGCGTACGATCACTACAGGGTCACCCACCTTGTAGTTCATTCCCGCTTCCTGCTCCTTTGTCTGGCATGTCTTGACACTGGCTTTACGCCCCGTTGTGTACAATCCCACCCAATCTTGCTTCATCGACCGCGGTCGTGATCGCGAACAAGACAGAGGAGTGTGGGTAGGTGTTCTTCCTTTTGGGAGGCTATGTCTGGGTCTGGACTCTCATTCTACTTGTCCCTGCCCTTATTCTGGGCATCTACGCTCGTGCTCGGGTGAGTTCGACGTTCAACCGGTATTCCCAAGTGCGCTCGGTCCGCGGCTTGACCGGCGCTCAAGGCGCGCGCCTCCTGTTGGACTCAGCGGGACTTCAAGGCGTGGGCATAAGCGTCGAGGGCGGCCGCCTCTCTGACCATTACGACCCGCGTTCGCGCACGCTTACCCTTTCGCCCGACGTAGGCAACAGCAACTCGCTCGCCGCTCTCGGGGTGGCCGCGCACGAGTCGGGCCACGCGCTCCAGCATGCCGCCGCCTACCTGCCCCTGCGGGCGCGGACCGCGCTTGCCCCCGTAGCTTCCTTCGGCAGCAACCTTGGCTTCTTCCTCTTCTTCATCGGTTTCATCTTCGTGCGAAACCCTCTCATGATGAACCTGGGGATCGTGCTCTTCTCGGCCGCCGTGCTCTTCACGTTGGTCACACTGCCCGTGGAGATAGACGCCTCCCGGCGGGCGCTTCGGCAACTCTCCGACCACAGCATCCTCGTCGGGAGCGAGCTCGACGGAGCGCGGGCGGTCTTGCGCGCCGCCGCCCTCACCTACGTGGCCGCGGCTCTGATGGCCATCCTGCAGCTTGTTCGATTGGTGCTGATCAGCCGGTCGCGACAGTAGGCAGAGGCGGCGGCTCAAAGTCCACGCAAACGGGCGAGACTACCCGGTCGCTTTTGCGATCGGATTCAGCAGTCGGGATCGATCGCCTCGACGGGGGCTGCGGGCCGTGCTCGCAGTCGTGAACGTCGGGCCCACCAGGCCGACCGGGGGCTCGAGGGCGGTGTTGACAACAGGCGATGATGCTCGTCGAGACCGACGCGGCGCCGATAGCGGCTCATCAACGGGTTGATCAGTAGCAAGAATAGTAGCCCGCCGAAAAGCAGCGCCTTGCGAATCCCGGGCATCGGGGTCCAGAACATGGCCAACTGGGCATCGATCTCTGCGCCCAGGTGAAAGTCTTTGGGCCAGTGCCAGACAAAATGGCCGTTGACCCGCTGAGCGAGGACGACCCCTTGATTCTCGAGCGCATTTGACTGCTTGCCGGGGTACTGCACCCAGATATGGTCGAAGCTCATGAGGATTTGAGCCGGGATGCCCTTGGCCTTGAGGATACTCGCGAGCAACACCGCGCGGCTCTCGCAGTCGCCGCGCTTTGACTTGAGGACTTCCGAGGTGGTGGGGAAGTACCAGGGAACCCCGCTTACCTGCCAGTCATAGGAATAAGGGACAAGGCGGTCAAGGACGGCCTGCTCGATTAGCTGCGGGTTGTCCGGCAACGTGGCGGCCAAGCTCTGCACAGCGGCGGGATCGATGTCGGGGTGCCGGATATTCTCGATACTGCGCACGAGCACAGAGGGATTCGGGTAAAGCACCACGAAAAGCCAGCCGAGGAGCAACCAGAGAAGCGCCAAACGGGGAATCCTCATCGACATATTGTATCCTGAGACAGTACAGTCCGTGGTGCATCGGGCCGTGACGTGATGAACACCTGGGAATCCGGTTGGTCATTCTTGACCATGCGATGGGGAACATGAATGGACTTGCGCAAAGCACCGAATGGGCGGTGCTCAACGATGAGGTCGCGTCACTCTATGAGCAAGGGGACATCGACGGCGCAGTGGTGGTCGCAAAGAAGGCGCTCCAGGCTGCGGAGCTGGTTGCAGGCCCACACGACTCCGGTCTGGCGACAAGTCTGAGCGATCTCGCGGTCCTATATGGCGCGCGAGGCCAGTATGCGCAGGCCGAGCCGCTGCATAAGCGCTCTCTGGCCATCCGGGAGAAACTCCTTGGCGCGGATAATCCCGAGGTGGCGCTGAGCTTGGAGAACCTCGCGGGGCTTTACCGTGCGATGGGACAGTACGCGGCGGCGGGCCCGCTCTTCGAGCGGGCGCTGGCGATTGCGGACAATATCTTCGGTCCGGATCATCCTTATGTGGCCGGCAGCCTTGATGATCTCGCGGGCCTTTACGGCTTACAGGGCCGGTACGCGTCGGCCCAGCCGCTCTGCGAACGTGCTCTGGCCATCCGAGAGACGGCCCTCGGCCAGGATCATCCACATATAGCACTCAGTCTGGACAACCTGGCGAGACTCGAAGTCGCCCAAGACCGGTTCCTCGAGGGAGAGTCCCTCTACACCCGGGCGCAGGCCATTCGAGAGCGAGCTCTGGGGCCGGACCATCCTGAGGTGGCGACCAGCCTGGCCAACCTGGCGAGACTACGTGACAAACAAGGTGACTACGCCCTGGCCGAGTCGCTCTACAAGCAGGCCCTAGCGGTGCGAGAGAAGTCGCTGGGTCCGGACCATCTTGATGTGGCCGGGAGCCTGGATGGACTCGCCGGGCTGCTCTATGCGAGGGGCGAGTTCGCGCTGGCCGAGCCTCTCTGCGCGCGCGCCCTGGCTATCAAGGAGAAGGTATTCGGCCCAAACCATCCAGACGTTGCACTGAGCCTGGACAGCTTGGCACGGCTGCGCGATGCCGAGGGCCAGCCCGGGGTCGCGCAGCCGCTCTACGAGCGAGCCCTGGCCATCCAGGATGAGGCTCTCGGGCCGGACCACCCGGAGGTGGCCATAAGTCTGTTCGGCCTCGCCGAGTTGCACGACGCGCAGGGCGAATATGCACTTGCCGAGCCACTCTACGTTCGGGCTTTGGCCATCCGGGAGAAGTCGCTGGGTCCGGACCACCCGGACGTGGCCGCGGGTCTGGCGAGCCTCGCGGGACTGTACCGGGCGCAAGGCCAATACGCGGTCGCGCAACCGCTTTACGAACGCGCCCGAGCCATCCAGGAGGAGGCGCTGGGTCCGGAGCATCAGGAAGTGGCTGCGACCCTCGGCAAG
>JADGPI010000012.1 GCA_017882525.1 Thermoleophilia bacterium | reverse complement strand
TTCAGCCTCCACAACAGCGCCTTCGGCCGCCTCCTCCGGGGTAGCAGCCTCTACTGCTGCACCTTCAGCGGACTCCGCTGCCTCTTCACCTTCTGCTTTTTCGCCTTCTACCTCTTCTCCCTCTTCGCCCAGCGCGTCCTCGTGGATCCGGTATTCCGGCTCAAGACGTTTGAGGCTCAGAGACAGACGGCGGCGTTCAGGATCGATCTCGATGATCTTGACATTGACTTCCTGGCCGGGACGGACGATCTCAGCCGGGTCCTCTACGTGATGCTGTGCAAGCTCGGAGATATGGATAAGTCCTTCCACACCCTCTTCGATCTCCACAAACGCACCAAAGGAGACCAGCTTGGTCACGCGGCCATTCACGATCTCGTTGACTTGGCGGTTCTCGAACACCTGCTGCCACGGGTCCTTCTGGGTCTGCTTCAGACCAAGGGAGATCCGCTGCCGGTCGCGGTCTATGTCCAACACCCGCACGGTGACCTTCTGCCCGATGGTGAGGACTTCAGACGGGTGGTTGACGTGACTCCAGGAGAGCTCGGAGATGTGGATGAGACCATCGATGCCCTCTAGATCCACGAACGCGCCGAAGTCCACGATATTCGAGATGGTCCCGGTGACGAGATCGCCCACGTTCATGCGGTCGAGGATCTGCTCGCGCACACCGCGGCGCTCTTCTTCTAGAACGGCCCGCCGGCTGAGGACCACGTTGTTGCGGAACCGATTGAGTTCGATCACCCGGCACTCGAGGCTCTTGCCCAGAAACTCATCCAAGTCGGCCACCCGGCGGATATCCACCAAGGAGGCGGGAAGGAATCCCCGCACGCCGAGGTCGAGGATAAGCCCGCCTTTGACGACCTCGATGACGGTGCCGGACACAGGCGTGCCTTCTTCCGCCGCCTTCTCGATACGCTGCCAAGCCCGCTCGAAGCGCGCGCGCTTACGCGAAAGGATGAGACGCCCGTCGGCATCCTCTTTGGTCAGCACAAGGGCATCGACCACATCCCCTACAGACACCTCTTCCGAGGGATCCACCGACTTTCTGATGGATAGCTCGTTCGCGGGTACAACACCCTCACTCTTGTAGCCGATGTCGACGAGGACTTCGTCCTTGTCGACTCGCACCACCGTCCCAGTGACGATGTCCCCCTCTTCGAAGCTCATGATCGTGGCGTCGTAGTTGGGAACCATCTTCCCATCGACCTCGATCATGAGGTCCTGCCCGCCCTGCAGTGTCTCTACGCTCTCGTCGGTTTGTTCGTCTGGCATTTAGTGTCTTTTCCCTTCCAAGGCAATGCGTGTGCGACCCATGCCCTCACATGGCTCATCGGTAGGGTAGTATACCGGGGCGCCCGTGAAAAGCAAAACGCCACCAAGGCACGCAGAAAGCGGAATACCGGGCAAAAACGACGACTCCCGGACCGTTCTCACGGAGCCGGGTCGCGCGAACGCGGCGTTTTCGTCAAATGGAGCCGCCCGTCCCTCCTGCCGTTCCCCCGGCGAGCGGGGTGGCAGCCCCCCCAAGCCTATTTCGCCGATAGCCAGTCTGGGCCAATCCCCGCGTCAACGCCCAGCGGCGGATCGAGAGGGAAAGCCGCCGTCATCTCCTGCATCACAGCTTCTTTGACGGCCTCCGCGTGTCCGGCAGGCACCTCGAACACCAGCTCGTCGTGCACTTGCAGCACCAACTTCGCGTCTGGAAACTCGCGCTCCAGTCTCTCGTGGCACCGGATCATGGCAACTTTGATAATGTCTGCCGCGCTGCCCTGTATGACCGAGTTCACAGCCAATCTCTCGCCCAGCGATCGTTCCTGATAGTTGCCCGACTGCAGCTCCGGTATAGGCCGGCGTCGGCCGAAGACGGTGGCAACGAAACCATCGCGGCGCGCTTGCTCGACGGTCGTTTCGATGAAGGCCTTCACGTGAGGCATGCGCTCGAAGTAGCGGTCGATGTATGCGGCCGCTTCCTCGCGAGACGTCCCTAAGTTCTGACTCAGCCCGAAAGCCGATATCCCATACATGATCCCGAAGTTGACCGCTTTGGCGTAGCGCCGGTGAGTGGCGTCCACCTGGTCCTCGGCCATCCCGAAAACCTCCGCGGCGGTACGAGTGTGGATGTCCTCGCCTCGCTCGAACGCCTCTTGCAGTGTCCGCTCCCCCGAGAGGTAGGCCATGATCCGCAGTTCTATCTGCGAGTAGTCGGCGACGACCATGGAGTAGCCGGGTTCCGCGGTGAAACATCCCCGGATCTGCGCTCCCAAAGCGGTGCGAACGGGGATATTCTGCAGGTTTGGATCACTGGACGAAAGCCGGCCGGTAGCTGTGACGGTCTGATGAAAGGTAGTGTGCAGACGACCGGTATGCTGGTCGACCGCCTGAGGCAGAGCCAACAAGTACGTGGACATCAGCTTGGAGAGCTCGCGGTGAGTGAGGATCCGCGAGACGATGGGATGACACTCCCGCAGAGCCTCCAGGGTCTTGGCGTCCGTCGAGTAGCCGGTCTTCGTCTTGCGCTGGCGGGCGAGCCCCAGTCTTTCGAAGAGGATCTGGCCGAGTTGCTGGGGAGAACCCAGGTTGAACTCCTCTCCAGCAAGCTCGTAGATATGGGCTTCCAGGCCTTCCATCTGGTCCTCGATCTTTCCAGTGATCTCTCCCAGCCGATAGCAGTCCAGGTGGATCCCGACTTCCTCCATGGCGATAAGGACCCGAGTGAGCGGAAGCTCGACGTCTCGGAACAGCTCCCACATCCCCTGCTCGCGCAGAGCTCGCTCCTGACAAGAGGCCAACTGTGCCACCATCACCGCGTCGGCCGCCTCGGCCGCTGAACTCGCACCGCATTCCGGCGCCCACAATCCTGCCTCGCGGCACAGCTCTTGGAACGGATAGCCGCGGCGTCCTGGGGCCAGGAGGTAGGCGGCCAGATAGGTGTCGTGTCCGACGTGGTCGACAAGCGCACGCAGCCCCGGAGACGATTTCAGGTCGTGACAGGCGGTGCAGCGGTGATGCAGGAGCCCGCGAAGCGCGTCTTTCGCGCTGGAGGCGTGCTGCACCTCCAGCAGCCGCGGAGGCTGGGCGATCCAGACGGCGTCGTCGTTCTCCACCGGCCGTTCGCCGGCGAACCGGCCGAGACCGGCGTCGCCCCTTGGAGGCCCAGCAGCCAGACCCGCGATCGCCGTCAGGTCCAGCGCCTCACCGACCGCGCGTTCAAAGTCCGTTGAAGTTCCGTCGATCACTTCAGGGGTGCATACGAGCGTCTCGCCCGCCGGCTCCTCCTCGGTGGCGAGGACGGCCATGAAAGGCCGAACTCGCTCAAGCAATGAGTTGAACTCGAAGCGGTTGAAGAGCTCCTCCACTGCGCTCGGGTCCACCTTATGGGGCGCGACCTCCGCCGCATGTATGTCGATCGGGACATTCCTGTCGACCAACGCCAGCTTCTTGGACATCACTGCGACCTCGCGGTGCTCCACGAGAAGCTCCCGGCGTTTTGCCCCAGACACGTCCTCAGCATGTTCGAGCACACTTTCGAGGCTGCCGAACTGCCCCAGCAAGAGAGCGGCGGTCTTCTCGCCTATCCCTGGGATCCCAGGGATGTTGTCCGAGGTGTCCCCTTTCAACCCGATGAGGTCGGGGATGAGCCGAGGCGGCACACCGTAGCGTTCCTCCACCGCCGCCGGGTCGTAGACTTTGACCTCAGTGACCCCCCGAGTGTTGGCCATGATGCTCACATGGTCGCTCGCGAGCTGCAGGGCATCGCGGTCGCCGGTGACGATCACTGTCTCGCGGCCCTCGCTCTCAGCCTGAGTGGCAAGGGTGGCCAGGATGTCGTCGGCCTCAAAACCCGGCAGGGCCAGGTTGATGAAGCCGAAAGCCGACGAGAACTCCTCTAAGTAGGGCCACTGTTCCGAAAGCAGGTCGGGCATCGGCTTGCGTTGAGCCTTGTAGGCCTCGAACTCATGGTGCCGAAAAGTCTTTTCGCGGGAGTCCCAGGCCACGATCACGGCCTCGGGCTTGTACTCGGTGAGGATCTTGATGACCATCGAGCAGAAACCGTAAAGTGCGTTCGTGGGAAACCCGCCCGAAGTGCTGATCTCCGCGGGCAAAGCAAAAAAGGCGCGATACGCGATGTTGTTTCCGTCGAGCAGGAAGAGTGGTCCGCGGTGAGTCACCTGCCCGGCACATTCCGGTCCCATGTCGCTATTCTACTCGGGATGCCGGTGGGCGCCCGGCCGCGCTGCCTGGGCGAGTTGGACCGCGCCCCGTGGCGCAGAGCAGGCTGGTCTAACTGACCACCTGGACGGTGCCCGTTTGAGAGACATCGTACCCTCCCATGGCCAACACTGCGTCTTTGAACTTCGGAGACCCCACCACCCCGCGCAACGCCTCGATCTCCGGCGTGCCCCAGTTCTCCTCGGGGATAACTAGATCGTACCGTTCTTGTCCCAGGGAAACGAAGTCGAGTCCGTACGCAGCCGCTGCGGCCCCGATGCCCAGCCCGACCGTGGCTTCGCCCTCGGCCACGGCTCGAGAGACCGCCAAGTGCGTCGACTCTTCGCGCTCGTACCCGGCCACCGATGAAGGGTTGATGCCAGCAGCCTTCAACTGAACGTCCAACCACACCCTAGTGCCTGACCCTGGCTGGCGGTTCACCAGGACGACGCCCTGCTTGGCCATGTCCGCGATGGCGTGCATGCCGAGTGGGTTGCCAGCCGGGACCATCAGCCCGATGACCCGTTGCACGAGGTTCAGAAGTATCACTCGCCGGTTGGGCAATATGCGTTGGACGAAGGGAACGTTGTACTCCTCCGTAGCTTGGTCCCACAGATGGGACCCCGAGAAATCGGCTTCACCACGAGCCAACGCGATAAGCCCGCCCAAGCTCCCGACGAAATCCGCGGCCACGCGGACCGGAGGTTCGGCCTCAGAGAGAAGACGGCAAAGCAGTTCTACAGAAAGGTCATGGCTGCCCGCGAAGATCAGCTGCCCAGCGACGGGCGACACCGCCACGTCGCTCAAGACATGCCCTGGCCGGCCCTGCAGTTCATCCCAGCGAGAGATGGCAGCGGCAAGCGCCGATTCGGCGTGCGCCGGAGTCTGTCCCAGGCTGATAGCCTCCAACAGGTACTGTTCGGCCCGATTGACCAGGCTCGCCCATTGCCAACCAAGTGATTCCGGTCCCGCTCCGCCCGGGCTGCCAAAAATGACCCGGGTACCCCCTCCGCGATGGCTCGAGATAAGGCCTTCTCTTGCCAAAAGCGCATAAGCCCGGCTCACGGTATTAGGCGTGCAGCGCCAACGCTTCGCCATTTCGCGTACCGGTGAGAGACGATCGCCCGCCTTGATCTCGCCCGACACGATGGCGCGGCGGACCGCTTCGGCGATCTCTAGATAGACAAAACTCTCGGGAGCTGGCATGACTACGCGGCGATTTCCCGCGGTCCGATCCAACTGGGCATCTCTCAACTCCTCCTCATCCGTCCACGAGCCCTGACCCGGTGGACTTGGGGCCCCACATCCCATCGGCAAGAGGTGCGTTAGACGGTCTCTCCGTCAAGCATTAAACCATACTGGGGTCCCTCACCGCACACCAAGGTCGGCCGGCAAGAGGCGCCACCCGGCCGGGTGGCGCCTCTTGGTAAACTGGCTTGATGAAGGCGAGCAAGATCACCCCCGGCACCGACATCAGTCCGACGCCCAGTCTGGCACTCAGCCGCTCCAGGTTGTTGGCCGTCGCCGGCCTGGCCGCACTTGCCCTTGTGTGGGGCTACAACTGGGTGGTCATGAAGATAGCCTTGACGTACTCCCAGCCCTTCACTTTTGCGGCGGTGAGAGCATCCGGTGGGGCGCTCTTTCTGTTCATCCTTATCCTCGCCATGCGCAGGCCGCTACGACCGAAGGCACTAGGCCTGACGGCACTCGTCGGGCTACTTCAGACGACGGGTTTCGTGGGGCTGATCATGTGGGCTCTGGTAAGCGGAGGCGCCGGCAAAACGTCCGTGCTCGTGTACATAATGCCGTTCTGGCTTCTCTTGATGGCATGGGCGGCGCTCGGCGAGAAGCTTCGCGGATGGCAGTGGTTCTCCGTGGGACTCGCGTTGGTCGGCTTGGTGTTCATCCTATCCCCCTGGAAGATGCATGGCAGCACGTCGAGTACCTTTCTCGCAGTCGCGGCGGGCATCGCGTGGGCCGGAAGCGCAGTGGTGGCCAAGGTGCTCAACAAGCGTCACAAGGTAGACCTGCTGTCTCTCACCGCCTGGCAGATGCTGCTGGGTTCCATCCCCCTGATCATCATCGCGGTCCTCACCTACAAGACGGCGCCCGTATGGTCCGGCTCGTTCATCGCCGCACTCTTGTTCAACATCGTGCCGGGCACCGGATTGGCGCTGCTGGTCTGGTTCTACATCCTGCGCACTTTGCCAGCGGGAACAGCCGGCATAGGCACGCTGGCTACGCCGGTGGTGGGAGTGGTCTCTGCCTGGATCCAACTCGGGGAGCGACCGGGCCC
>JADGPI010000083.1 GCA_017882525.1 Thermoleophilia bacterium | reverse complement strand
GATGGCCGGCGAAGGTCTCGGAGTTGTCGATGAGTTCATTATGAACGGCGATTCTATCCGCCCGAGTGGCCACGCACGGACTGCTGAATGCTCCATGGGGCGTGGCCATGGCACCAGCCGGCTTCGGTCGGTCCCTCGCGCCCCCACATGCCCTTGCTGAACCTTGCCGTCAACCTGTGGCAGCTGCGCTGGCTATCTTAGCTCGCGGGAGAACCCCAAGGGGCCCATTCCTTCGGTTTGCCGTTGAAGCCGCGCATTGCGATGGCTGAGATAATCTTCTGACGGATGGACCCCGTGTGACAGTAGTGACTCGAAAGCGAGACGGCAGGTCAAAGGGCATTCTTGAAGACGTTCTCTTTCGCACCAGCTCCAGCATCTCCGACATGAGGGTCCTCCCCGTCAGCGAGTAATCCGTGAGCCTGGAACTCACGAACCCATGTGACAGACCCCACAGGCCTCGACTTTGATAAGGACTTCCCGCTCTCGTGGCTCAGGGACCTCTGTTTGGACCATCACAAGATCCGCGCCAGGTTGGGCTATTTGAACCGCGTTCATCAAAGGCGTGGCTCTGTTCTCCTCTCTTCAAGGTGGTTGGGTCGCCGCATATCGGCCGCTCTCTGCCGCTGGTCTTGAGCCCGGCTCTATCCCGAGAGAAGCGTAATCCAGTTGAAGTCACCTCTAGTCGCCCGGGATGGCGGGCTCCTCCTTGGGTTCACGGCGCAAGTATCCTTCAGGCTCCAGATCCACCTTTCTCGTACTCTGCCGGCAGCCAGTTGTACTCGCGGTCGCCGAGATCGTTGGGATCGTAGTGTTCCTTGATCTTGCGCTGGAAGACGAACACGAAGGGCTGTGGGGCTCCGGCCCATCGCGTCCACACCTTGTCGTCGCTGTGGCCCATTTCCATGTAGATCAGTTCTTTGCCGGGCGGGAAACCAGCGGCGACGGCGTCTTTGACGGCATCTTCCATGTGCTGAGCCCCGGCCTTGGTAGAGGCCATGTCATTGGGGTCGTAGGACACGAACTGTTCGAGACCCGTCGCGCCACCGCCCGGCAGGCCGCTGCCGCTGCCCATCATGGCGTCGCCGCCGCACTGCACCAAGAGACCGCCCGCGGCGTCCCGCGCCAGGCCGGCCGAAGCGACGGGAATGTAGTCCTTGACCCAATCGGGGGTGCCGGGCTGCATCCAGCTGCCGATGTAGCCGCCGGCCCACACGAAGTTGATGTGCTTATGGCCGAGACGGGTGAGATAGACGTTGGTGAACTCAGCCATGTCCTGCTCGCAGTACCGCTTGACTTTCCAACCCCCCACTTCGGCCAGAATCAGGTCGAGGATCTTGTCCTGCAGCTCGATTTCCGCCAGCGAGCGACCGCCCAGGATGAGCTGGAAGGAGATGCGCATCTCTTCGGTCAACTCAGGGATGCCCGGCTGCTTGAGGATCTCGGGCACGTCGCTCAGGGTCTTGGTGTGGTCGTTGTACATGAGCCAGAAGGCAGGGGCTAGGTCGGCGCCTGCTAGGTTGAACTGGCGGTGGAATACATATCCGATCTCGTTGTCGTAAATCTTGTAGTAGGTTTCGGCCCAGGCCTCCCAGCTAGGCATGGCCAAGGTGTAGACCCGAAACGTCTCGTCAACGGGCAGACGGTAGGCCGGCACCGTACCGGTGACGGGCCAGTCGGTCGAGCCGGGCCAGTGCCCCAGCTTGACGGCGCACTTGGTGTAGGTACCGAGTCCGCCACGCGAGCCCAGGGAGCCCCTCATGAGTGCGCGCACGCTCGGCCCCGGGCCTTCGCTGCAGAACCAGCCGTCGCCCGAACCGAGCGAACCGCTGCGCACGATCTCGCCGTTGGGAGCCACCCATTCCATGCCCAGCACGTTGTCGGCGTTGCCGCCCAACCAGTAAGTGTGAGGCCCGAGGCCGAAATACGCACAGGCGCTGGCCACGATGGACGTGGAGCAACCGGCCCCGATGATGTTGCAGTTCCAACCGCGTTTGATGGACTCCGCCTGAAGTTGGGCGGCGATCACGTACGGTTCGACGACAGCGACGCCGCTCTTCTCGTCGAACTCAAGGATCCTGTTCATGCGACGCAGATCGAGCTGCAGAGTGTCAAAGTCGTCGTACATGGGCGCAGCCCAGTGGTACCAGCCAGTGGCGTGAGGTTTGATCTTCACCTTGTACTTGTTGGCCAGCCGGGTAACGGCCTGCACTTCCTCGGTGGAGGCCGGCATGACCACCGCTACCGGGCGGGGCATGTAGTGGCTGTTGTTGGGACGGACGAGTTCCGCCAGCCACTGGAACGCATATGAGTCGAGCACCGCCGGGTCCCTGGACACGTTTGCCGCGCCGACGATATCCTCGAGAGCCTGATACGCCTCTTGAGATAGAGCCATGGTTATTCTCCTCCCGTCCTTACAGAGCCTGCTCGACCAGCTCGAGCACGTCGAGGACCTTCATCTTGGCGCCGTCGGCGGAGACGGCTTCGGCGAAGTTCTTTTCGCACCCAGGACAGGCTGTGGCGATAGCCTCTGCCCCAGTGCTTTTTGCCTCTTGGACCCGTTGCCCAGCAGTCCAGGCGTTGAACTCAGGATAGGCCTCGCGCACGCTCCCGCCAGCGCCGCAGCACCAGGCTGCTTCCTTGCTCCGTTCCATCTCTATGAGCTCCACACCCGGGATAGCCCTGAGCACCTCACGCGGCGCATCGTAGACCCCGTAGGCACCGATGTAGCGGGGGCGCGGGGGATCGTAGACCACGGCTTGGCCGTAGATCTTTACTTCCTGGCCATTCCAGGGCACATACGGCTCGCCCTGGCGGCCAAGATGGCAGGGGTCGTGGTAGGTGACCGTCATGGGCACGGATTTTGTCAGCTTGAGGCTGCCGTCTTTGATCAACCGGTCGACCAGTTGCACCGTGTGGAGTACCTTCACAGTGGAACCTATTTCGGGGTACAGCCGCGTGAATGTGTGGAAGCACGTGGCGCACGGCGTGACGACGGTCTTGACCCCCGCCGCGCTCCACCTGGCCAAGTTGGCTTTCGCCATCTCCACGAAGTCCTCGCGGTAGCCCATGTCGTAGGGTTTGCCCCCGCAGCAGCCTTCGGCGCTGTCAAGGGCGAAGTCGACACCGGCCCTCTTGAGAACGCTCGCGGCGGCGCGCACTGCGGTCTTTAGGCTGGGATCGAATGAATATCGGCAGCCGGCGTGGAACACGATCTCGGTCTTGTCAACGCCGCCGGCCCCCAGCTGCTTGAGGCCCAGTCCGTCGGCCCAGTTGGCCCGTCTCGCCTGGGAAACGCCAAAAAGGTTACCCGACTCGCGGAATCTCGCGATGATAGCGGGGTAGGTGGCCGGCACATGGCCCTGTTCGTTTAGCGTACGTCGGAACTCGCGGATGCCGGCCAGCGGCTCCATGTCGTAGCGGCACACCTTACAGGTGACGTCGCAGTTGCCGCACAGCTGGCACTTGTAGGCGATGTCGACAACCTGGTCCGTGACCTCGCTGCGCCCGTCCATGAGCGACAGCATGGTGAGCAAGCGGCCGCCGCCCGAATAATTGTGGAAGTTGTTGTAGTCGACGCTCGGACATCCCTTCGAGAACTCCCAACTCTTGACGAGGCTAAAGGGGATCCATTTGCAGTACGAGCAACGGGTGCATCGCATCGCATCCGCGCGGAAGTCTTCAAGTGCCATCGGTGATATCTCCTCTCCTTCTCGACCTCAGAAGCAGAGCTTGCTGGGGTTAAGCACGTTGTTGGGGTCGAGTATCTTCTTCACCGTGCGCAGCGCGGTGGTCGACTGGGCATCACGGTTGTAGACGGGATCGGCCCACTCGCCGTGGGGGCGAGAGAAGTAAGCGCCCTGCGCGATCAGTTGCTCGCTGGCCGCGCTGAACAGCGCCCGAAGCTTAGCTGTCTCCCGGGCATCGCTGGGATCGTAGGGGAGGCTGAACTCACAGTGATAAGCCACGCCTTGGTGCTGCGGCTGCAGGTAGATCCCCACGTCCGCCGTGGGGTACTTGTGCGCTTCCGCGGCTGCGAGCATGGTGGCGATATAGTCTGGAGCCTTGACAAGCGGCGTGTGGAAGAAGATGTCTTGCACTCCGCCCTTGTCGCGCAGCTTCCAGTGCGGCTCGCGCGCTAGTCCGGTCAGGGCTGCCTCGACCCGCGCAGTGGCCAATCCAGGGACGGCGGTGAGCAGCCTGAGGCCTCGGGCCGCCACTTCGGCAGCGATGTCCTTCTCGGCCACCGCCACCCGCTCCTCGGGCAGCAGGGTCCGGCCGCCCACGCCGATGATGAGGGTCCACAGCGGCAGCTCGTCCCTGAGCGCCACAATCTCAGCTCTGTCGTTCGCGGTCAGCGTGGCCAGGTAAGCGTTGTTGACCAGCAGCATCTCGTCGCCCACCCGCACCCGGGTGAGCCGATAGGAGAGGTCGATGAGATCGTCCAGTCTGTCGGCGGTAACGAAAAGGGTCTTCTTCGGGTCCGCCAGCAACTCGCATTTGACCGAGGCCCAGATGACGATGCCGAAGGTGCCCTGGGCGCCGGTGAGTAGGCGGAAGAAGTCGGTTTGGGCCGGGCCCTTGGGATCCAGCAGGCGCCGGCCGGCCGCCCACTGGTCGTCCAGGTTCAGAGAGCCCTGCCCGGCTTCGCCGGTGTAGAACTTCTGTCCGTCGCCCCAGATCACACCGCAGTCCCGGAGTGGTTCCGGGAGAGCGTAGTTGTAGCGGGGGATGAGGGTCGGTTGCCTCTCGAGGAGGCTCGCGATGACTGACTTATTGGCTCGGGGAAACAACGGGGGAGTGACCCTCATGCCCACCTTGGCCAGTTCGGGTTGCAGCTGCGCGTAGGTGACGCCCGGTTCGATGACCACGATGCGGTTGCGTCGGTCGATGCGCATGATCTCGTTCAAACGGCTAAGATCGACGATGACCGCGCCGGGTACGCTCGGGACTGTGTCTCCGTAGAAGTGGGGAGATCCAGAACTGACCGGGACCAGCGGGGTGCTGGTCTTGTTCGCCCAGACGATCAGGGCCTGGACCTCGTCCCCACTTCCCGGTCGAACTACGAACCGCGGCCTGATCGACAGGACGAAGCTCTGGTCCCGGGCGTAGGATCCAAGGCTCGCCGGGTCGTCAAGAACGTTGTCCGTTCCGAACAAGCCGATAAGGTCCTGTTTGATCCCTTCCACGTTTCGAACCGCCTTTCAGTAATCAACTCGTAACCTGCCAGGGTTCTCGCTCAGAGAATTCGCTCCGCGGGCACTCACCCGAAAACCGGCTCTCGCACTATCAGCCTCCGCTACCTGAAGGAACACACGGAAGTCATCTGCCGGAGCCTTGCCCCCCGGCACCGTCGCCAGGTCGAAAGCCAGGTCCCGCCGTCTTCATTCACCCTTACCTTGATCGCAGTCTGAGCAGCTCAGGGGATGCGCCCTCCCAGCTCAGTGTAGATCTCGGGCAGCAAGTTGCGCAGGTTGGTGTACTCCCTCACATTGTGCTCCGCGAGCCCCTGCACGGCCTCGACCGGCACCTTGATCCCGTAGGGCAGCATGCACAAGG
>JADGPI010000082.1 GCA_017882525.1 Thermoleophilia bacterium | reverse complement strand
CACGCCCTTGCTCAACCACCGAGGAGAGCCGCACACCCAGGATGCTGCCTGGAAGTCCGTTGTAGAGTGCCAGGTTGCCGTTGTCCGTGCCCACGTAGTAGACCGTGGAATTGTAAAGTGCGAACCCGGCCACCGCGACCACCACGACCAAGATGAGGACAGACACCAAGATGGTCCGGCGCCGGCGGGTCCACCCCCGGCGCGCGGTGGGCGCGACCATGTCGCTCGGTTCCGCGGGTGCCGAGGAGACAGAGCGGGCGGAACTCGCGACAACAGGGTGGTCGGTCGTCCGCTCGGCCGTTTGCCCGGCAGTCCGCCCATCCTCCGGACCGCCCTCAGCTTCGCTCTCGGAAGTCTGACCGAGCGGCACCCCGGCGCCGGCGGGGTCCTTCGAGGGGTGAGCACGGACCGGCCGGAGCAGCGCCCGGCCCCCCAGCCTGCGGCGGACGCCGGTGCCGTACTTCCGGCTCTTGCCGAAAACCGTTGCCTGGCCGACAAGTCCGCGATCGAGTGGACCCACCAGCACCTCTCCCAAATCGGCGGTGGCGCTGTCACCTGCGCGTTCGGCGGTCTCGATGAACACCACGACCACCGTGACATTGTCTTCGCCCCCTGACTCGAGAGCGGCCTCCACGAGAGAATCAGCCGCTTGCTGCGGATCGGCCGCCCGCTTCAGGAGCTCCTCGATCTCCGCGTCCAGGACCATACCGCTCAGCCCGTCGCTGCAAAGCAGGAGCCTGTCCGCAGGCGCCACGAGCATCTGCACGATGTCTGGCTCGACGACGCCCTCGGTGCCCAGGGCTCTGGTGATCACGCTGCGGTGGGGATGCACCGCCGCTTGGGCCGGGGTGAGCTCACCCCGACGGATCATCTCCGCCACCCATGAGTGGTCGCTGGTGACCTGCCGAAGCTCTCCCTCGTGGAGGAGATAGCCGCGGGAATCTCCGACCTGAGCAAAAACCAGGTTGTCCTGGTAGGCCATCGCGGCAGTGAGGGTCGTTCCCATGCCGACGAGCTGATCCTCTTCGAGACTACGTCGCACGATCGCTGAATTGGCCCGGGTCACGGCTTCGCGCAACACTTCAGGATCTGCCGTCCGCGGGTCGACATCGAGAAGAGCGTTGCACGCCGTCTCAGATGCCACCTCGCCTCCGCGTGCCCCGCCCATGCCGTCACACACCACGAAAAGCCCGTCGCGCACGAGGTAAGAGTCCTCATTACTCTTTCGGACGAGGCCCACATTGCTGGCGACCCCATAGCGGAAACGCACTATCTCACCTCTACTCGGAAGACGGTGTCTCCCACTTCCACCTTGTCACCCGCGCGGAGTGATCGCGCTTCTGCGATCTCCGCGCCGTTCACCAGCGTGCCGTTAGTGCTTCGCAGGTCTTCCACCAGCAACCCCCCGGCAGTGGATTCGAAGAGCGCGTGCTTCGACGACACGAATGTGTCCTCGAGGTATATGTCCGTCTCGGGAGCGCGCCCGGCGAGGATACTTGCGCCGAAGGGCAGCTCGTAGGCTTCTCCTGCGCGCAACGACGGGCTCTTCTCCACGACCAGGGCCCATACAACACCAGGAACCCCGTGTCCCGCACCGGGCGGTGAGCCCGGACCCACCGGTGAGCCCACGCCGGATGGAACCGGCCTTCCACCGAATGCCGCTGGTTTGGAACCGCCCGACACCGCCGGCCTGAGCCCGCCCACCGGCTGCTTCGCGACCGAAGCCCGGAATTCGCGATTGGTCGAACGGATCACCCTGTAGATGAACAAGTAGAGGACGATGAGAAAGACGAACTTGCCGGCCAGCAGCACTATCTGCAGCATGGCTCCTTCTCCCTGCCCACTGGCAGCCTTACCTGGTCTCCACCGTTATCTTGTGCCCCCCGATGTAGACAATATCCGATCTGTTGAGCGGCGTGTTGAGGACCGGGTATCCGTTGACCAGAGTACCGTTGGTGGAATCGAGGTCTTCCACCATGACTCTTCCGTTCTCCCAGTAGATCGCTGCGTGGCGCCTCGAGACGTTCGGATCGTCAATGCGAAAGTCCGCATCCTTGGCTCGGCCCACTATGACCCGGCCCTTGTTGAACTCTCGCACTCGGTTTCCAGACTTGAGAACCAAGGCCTGGTGAGCAAGGCCCATCCTGGCCGCTTCCTCCGGTTGGATGACACGAGTCTCGCCCCCCACCGCGGCCGGTCCGGTGGGCACCGAAGCGGAAGGACGGGTGCGGCTGGTCCGCCTGGGATCCGCCCGCACGGAGGCCCCGGGAACCTGGGCCGGGGCAATCGGTGCCGCAGCGGGAGTCGCCGCTAGTGCGTCGGCGGATATCAGCTCGGCAAGAATGCCGAATTGGCCTAGCCGCAAATCCTCGTCGACGATCAGGCGCACGCCGATATCCCCGGGCAGATCGTAGTGCTTGGAGTGTGCGTGTTCACGCAGGTGGCGCTCGAGACCATGGACGATGTCGTCTTCTCGCGGTCTCAAGTGCTCTGCGTCCAAAGGACACAGGTACACCGAGTACTTGTTACTGGCCGACACGCGCGACGAGCGAGCCACCTTGTGGCTGTCCATCTCTTTGGCGAGTTTGCGCGCCAGCTCCGCGGGCTGGACGTACGGCTTCGACTCTCGTGTGGAGCGGTCGCGGCGGGGTTTCGCGCCGCGGGCGTCGTCCTTGCCGGCGCCGACGGCGTTCTCCACGCGCGACTCAACCCTCCGCATCAGACCCATGAGCATTTCCTCCTACAGGGTCACCGGACCCTCGGACGGGATGAGAAGGGCAGACAGAAACCCGATTATAACGCACGGCACATACGCTACCAGAAAAGGTCCGATGGCCACCCGCACCTGAAGAACCAGCGCCGGAAGCAGGACAAAAGCAGCGAAAACGGCCATTAGATACAGACTTCCCCCCCAGAGCCGGCGCTCGGTCGATCGTCCGGCCAGAGCGAAGAAAGGCAAGGAGAACACCGTGAAAAGACCGAGCTGCAACGTCATCTCCGGTCGCGAGTCGAGGAAGCGGGCGAGCTCCGTCAGCACGGTCCAGGGCGAAGCTGCGTGCCGCGCCGCCCGCAGCGGGGCTCCGGCCCCCTCGCTGAAGGCATACGGGAGTCTGGCCCATCCTGCGAGACCGGCTGTGACCGCCAGTACCAACGCGTTGAGAAACCCGACCAGTGGTCCCCAACGCCGAACAGAGCCGGCGGCCAATGGCAGGAAGATCAAACCGAGACCACCGAGCACGGCGAAGGGCATGATGCCCGGCATGAGGGCGGCCCACTCGCGCCTTCTCCAACGGAGCAGCGCCATGGTCAAACCGGCCAAGACCACGTAGATCACGCCCCACCCAGCCCCGTAGGCGAACACCGGGGGCGCCAGGATGGCCAACGTCAAGACCCCGCCACCAAAAGGCCAGACAAGAGCCAGAAACGCCGGGACGGCGATCAAGGGGATGACGGCACCCGCGGGGTAGAACGGTGCTCGGGGTAGGAGATAGAGCGTGCTGGCGAGCGAGAAGACTCCGGCGGCGAAATGTTGACCCAGGTAGGCGAGCCGGTCCCGGTCTACCCGTGCCACGTCCAGTCGATGCAAAACTCGGGTGCGGACACTCTCGTCCCGGACTTCCTCCGGCAGGTCATGTGCAGCCCGGGACAGGAGGCGGCCAAACGCGGCCGCGTCTGGCCGGGCGTACCGGTCGCGTGCCATCGCCCTGCGCAAAGCGTCGCTCAGAGATGGAGGTAGATCCGGGCGCGCGCTCTCCAAGGGAGGCACGTCGGGGCGAGACACATCCCGCAGCAACTCCTGCAGCTTCTTACCCTTTG
>JADGPI010000081.1 GCA_017882525.1 Thermoleophilia bacterium | reverse complement strand
TGACCGGGGCTCAGGGTTCTTACGGCATCGTGACGTGGGCCTCGGTGAAGTGCGAACTTTTGCCTACCGCCCAGAAGTTTCTTTTCGTGACCGCGGACAGACTGGAAGGTCTGGTCGACCTCACCTACCGGCTCACGCGGCTCCGCTTGGGCGACGAACTGCTGCTAGTGAACAACTCTCAGCTTGCCGCCATGGTGGGAAGTGACGCGGCCGAGATCTCGGCGCTCAAACAGGAACTGCCGCTATGGGTGCTCATCATGGGTGTCGGCGGCCGCGCGCTCCTCGCCGAGGAACGCGTCGACGCGGCCGAGAAGGACATCGCGGAAGTGGTGTCCGGCTTCGGACTCAGGCTCCTTTCCGGCCTCCCGGCTCTCGCCACCTCGAGGGTGCGCGAGGCGGTCGGCGGGCTGTCCGGGGAACCTCACTGGAAGCTCCGTTCCAAAGGCGCCTGCCAGGATATCTTCTTCTTGACCACTCTTGATAAGGCTTCGGGCTACCTGGAGACGATGCTCTCGGCGGCAGCGGCCCACAAGTATCCGGGCTCCGACGTGAGCGTATACCTGCAGCCCCAACATCTCGGTGTCTCCTACCACTGCGAGTTCAGCCTTCCTTACGACCCCAGCGATGCGCGCGAGGTCGTTAAGATGAAGGAACTCCATACCAACGCCAGCGAGCAGCTCATCAGCCAAGGGGCCTACTTCTCGAGGCCGTACGGTGCTTGGGCGCAACCGGTCTACAACCGGGACGCTCAGTCTTCGAACGCGCTGCGCACGGTGAAGAACATTTTCGATCCAAAGAACGTGCTTAACCCCGGCAAGCTCTGCTTCTAGCGGCTCGGATCACAAGGAGACACGAGATGGCATTACAAGATATCCGACCGGATGCGATGCGCTGCACCCGGTGCTCATACTGCAAATGGATCCCCTTCGACCTCGTGAAGAGCTGGCGGTTCTCCAAAGGCTGCCCGAGCGTCGATTTCAACAACTTCCACTCCTACTCGGGTGGGGGTCGGCTGGTCACGGCGCTCTCGCTCATGGATGGCCGGAGCGAGGTCAACGACCGTGTGGTGGACATCGCTTTCAAATGCCAGCTGTGCGGCAACTGTGACGTCGCCTGCAAGGTCTGCCGCTACGACATGTGGGTGCTGGACTCGCTGCACGAGTTCCGGTTCTGGCTGGCCGAGCAAGACCAAGTGCCCGCCGCTTACCGGCCGATGATCGAGAACCTACGCCAGAAGCATAACCTGGGTGGCAGGCCGCAGGCGGATAGAGCCAAGTGGGCGGAAGGCCTGGACCTGAAAGACATCGCCAAGGGCAAGGCCGAGGTGCTCTTCCATGCTGGATGCCGCTACTCGTACAACCCCCGTCTGCAACATGTGGCGCGAACGGCCGCGCAGGTTCTCACCAAGGCAGGGGTCGACTTCGCAGTGAGCGCCGAGGAGCACTGTTGCGGGGGCAAAGCCTACGACATGGGCTACAAGAAAGACTTCCAAGCCGCGGCCGAGGGCAATCTGAAAGCCTGGGCCGCCGCGGGCGTCAAGACGGTCGTCACCCCGTGTGCCACTTGCTACCACGCCTTCAAGCGCCTCTATCCCGAGGTGGGGTCGGAGGTGGAGGTGCTGCATACGGTGGAATTGGTGGACCGGCTCATCAGGGACGGCAAGCTCAAGCTCGTCAAGCCGGTGCCGATGAAGGTCACCTACCACGATCCTTGTCACCTTGGTCGCCAGGGGGAGCCCTACGTCCCTTGGGACGGCGAGGAGAAGAAGATCTACGGCCAAGCAGTTGTGTACGATCCGCCTCGCCCGCGCTACATCGGCGCTTATGGCGTCTACGATCCGCCGCGTGAAGTCCTTGCGGCCATACCCGGCTTGGAGCTCGTCGAGATGGAGCGGAATCGCGAAGCGGCCTGGTGCTGCGGCGCAGGTGGGGGCGTGAGGGAAGCCTATCCCGAGTTTTCCGCTTGGACTGCGGGCGAGAGAGTCGAGGAGGCCAAGGCCACCGGGGCCGACGCTATTGCGACCGCCTGCCCGGGCTGCGAACAGAACTTCATCGATGCGGTGGCAGCCGACGGCACGAAGATGAAGGTCTTCGACGTCGTCGAGCTTGTCGCGCAGGCACTCTAGGAGCGAAGGAGATCACCATGGCATTGCCTCAAGACTTCTTCAAAGCCCTGGAAGACATAGTCGGTCCGGACAACGTCTCCACCGACCCCGCGGTGCTCGACTCCTACGCCTTCCAATGGCTGGCCGATCTCGTGCGGCCCGAACTCAGCCACTACATGCCGCGGCCCGCCGCGGCCGTCCTGCCTGCGAGCACCGAAGAGGTGCAGGCCATCACGAAGCTGTGCAACAAATACAAAGTCAAGATGAAGGCGCATTCGACCGGTTGGTACCACTGGTCGGCCCCGCTGTACGATGAGCACGACACCATCCAACTCGACATGCGGCGCATGAACCGTATCCTCGAGATCGACGAGAAGAACATGTACGCGGTGGTGGAGCCGTACGTCATCTGCGCTCAGCTCCAGGCCGAGACCATCAAGCGCGGCCTCAACATGAATGTCATCGGGGCCGGGTGCTCCACCTCTATCGTCGCGAGCGCCTGTGCCTATTCGGGCATCGGGCCCACCACCTACTTCATGGGCGGCAACGCCGAGAACGTGCTGGGGATGGAATGGGTGGCTCCCAACGGCGAGATCGTCCGCAGCGGTTCCCTCGGGTCAGGCGACGGCTGGTTCTGCAGCGAAGGTCCCGGCCCCAGCGTAAGGGGCATCATGCGAGGCGCATTGGGTCCGCGGGGCGGCCTGGGCGTGTTCACGAAGTGCGCGGTCAAGCTGGTGCACTGGCCTGGGTCCACTGAGTGGAATGTCCACGGCACCGTCCCAGCCTATCGCCTGCCCGTCACGGAGAACTTCCGGGCCTACACGCTGGCCATGCCTTCGTGGGATGCCTGGGCGGACGTGTACTACAAGATCTACGACAACGAGCTCGGCTACGTCTTCCACCGGCAGTTCAACCTCGCCGGCGCCGACCTCGCTCCTGCCTTCTGGCTCATGTACAACGACCATACCAAGCAACTCACCGACGTGCCGGAAATGGTTGCGCGCCCGGAGATGAAGGAGCTGACCGAGGAGATGCGCATCTCCTTCCAGCTCATCATGGCAGGCCGCTCGGCGCGCGACATGGAACTGCAGGACAAGGTGCTCGACGAGATCCTCGCCGAGGTGGGTGGTTGGAAGGTCGAGCGGTACTGCGAAGAGGACATGGCCGAGTTCACCAACATGTATCTCACCCGCCTCGGTCACAAGCACATCAACTTCGTGTGGGCCGGCGGCTACATCGGCAGTTGGATGCAGCCCGGCACTCCGGACTGGGTGAAGGGCTACGTGCCGATCGCCACGGCCGGCTTGGAGCGTGACGCGGCCGGCGGTCTCCTGGTGCAATGTGGCGGCGACGCCATGATGGGCACCGGCAGCGCCATCCCGGGCGGGGGAGCCATGGGCCTCGAGCAGTTCGTCTCGTACGATCCCAACGACGAGGCGTCCACTCGCGCCGGGATCAAGCATATGGAAGACGCCGTCACCGACGCCGTGTCGCATGGGTACCCGCCGGGCAAAGAGATGCTCTATCTGGAGATCGGCCAAAAAGACGAGGACGTGTTCAAACGGTGGGCGAACGCGAAGCAGACCTTCGCCTTCCGGTTCCAGGGCAAGATCAAGGAAGCCTACGACCCCAACGATCTGGGCGACCGCATGTATCAGACTCTTCCCTCCGAGGGCGAGTAGGTTCGGGGGGCGAGTAGGTTTGGAGGGCGAGTAGGGCCTCCGCTACCTGGTCCAGAAGCACGCCGCCCCAGCCCGGCAACGATCCGGACTGGGGCGGTTCTTTCAACGGGCGTGTTACCGGCTGGTTCTACTCCGGTACGCCTGCCCATTTCTCGACTTCGATTAGGCACGAGTTCGGCGCCTGCCGCGGGGACGTCGGCGTGATGAAGCGCTTAGAGGTCAGCATGTTGATGCACCCAGCTCTGTCGGGCGAACGACCGGGCGTGCCCAGAGGCAGGTAGTCGCCACAGGATTCGTACGAGTGGACCGTGCCCGGAGGAACTCGCTCTGTTACCTGGGCCGCCAGGATGACCTCCGCCCGGTCGTTGAACGCCCGGATGAGGTCGCCGTCGCCGATGTCGCGAGCGGCTGCGTCCTTGGCGTTGATACGCATGATCCAATAGTAGTGACCATCTTCCTTCAGCACCCGGTGGTCTTTGATTTCGCTGCTCCAGGAATCCTTAGAATCTCCCACGGTGTGGAAGGTGAAGCGCGGGTGCGGCGAGACCATCGCCAGCGGATATTTCGCGTAGAGCTCGGCGGTGTGGTGGCCTTCCCAGCTCTCCAAGTACTGAGGCCCCATGACAGGGCGCTCGGAGTCGACGCCATCCGTCTCGTAGAAGCGCTTGAGGCTGTTGGAGACAAACTCGATCTTGCCACTCTGGGTCTGGAGGCCCTTGCCGCCGATCTGGTCCCACGGTGGCGGACCCCAGTCCGGAGTGTCCTTGGCTCGGTCTTCGGCGAACCAGCGCAGCGCCGGCGTGGGCTCTTGGTTCTCGGGGACCGGCACCAGGTAGTAGCCCTTCTTCTCGAACTCCTCCCAGCTAATGCGACTAGGTAGGTCGCTGGCCTTGAATATACGCTTGACCCAATCAAGGTCGGTGTGGCCACCCTCGGTGAACTTGTTGGCGAAGCCCAGGCGCTCGGCAAGGAGCGCGAAGATCTCATAGTCGGGCTTCGAATCACCCAAGGGTTCGATGCACTTCTTCTGTAAGACGATGAGCCGGTGGTTGACCTGGTCGAACTTGTGCGTCCCGTACCCGGACGGATGCGCCCAGTCCCCGATATCCCACCTCTCGAAGTTGGTGCACGCCGGCAGGATGATGTCCGCGAAGCGCGCTTCGCCTTCAAACCATATGGATTGATTGACGACAAAGGGGATCTTGCCTTCCCGGTAACCCCTCACGAAACGATTCGTCTCGGTCATAGTCCCGATGAACGAGCCCCCGTATCTGTAATACATCTGCACGTGGGGATAGCCGGAGGCTGGGTACTGGTATTTCTTGAACTGCATCTCTATCGATCCGCCACAGAAACCCTTGCTTCGCCACTCCAGCTTCTCGTGGTTCATCATCTCGGGGATTCTCAGTCGATAGCCGATCTGCCCCTCGGGACCGTGCTGGGGATTGTTGATGGTGCCGCCGTTAGGCCACATGCGGTGAGCCAAACGAAACCCGGCCGCGGTATTGGTGGTATCGGCGGAGATGCCGCCTTCGGCATAGCCCGGGAACCAGAAAGACCTGTCGGCAGGCGCACCGCCGGTGGTCGAGTAGATGTTGCTTCCCGGCTTACCGAGGCCCTGCATCGCGGCCAACGCGATCATGGTCCGGGCGTACTCAGCGCCATAGGAGGAGCGACAGGCGCCGCCCCAACCCCCCATGCCGCCTGCGGCCAGCATGGTCTTTTTGGAGCCCCACTCCCGAGCGAGGGCGCGGATCTCCCGGGCGGGTATTGAGCACTCACCTTCGGCCCACTCAGGCGTTTTCGGCACCCCGTCGCTCTCGCCCAGAACATAGCGTTTCCACTCGTCAAAACCCTGGGTGCGGGAAGCGACATACTCCTTGTCGTACAAGTCTTCTGTTAACCAGGTGAAAGCTATTCCCAGGCCCAGGGCCGCATCGGTCCCCATGCGAGGAGCGAACCATTTGTCGCCTACCAGTCCGGCTGTATGGTTGAAGTAGGGGTCGATGAACACCATCTTGACCCCCAGCTCTTTCAGCCACTGGCGGCGGGAGGTACTCTCATGCGACGCGTAGACCCCACCGGTGGTCTCCGGGTCGGACGACCAGAACACCATCATCTCCACGTTCTTGAGAGCGTCTTCCAGGAGATCGTACTGCTCAGGGATGCCCAGGCGGGAGCTGAAGCCCCACATGTGATCGCCGCCCCACTGCCAACCTTCCCAACTGTCGGGGTTGTGCTCGATGTAGGTCATCCCCCACAGGTTCATGAAACGGTTGTAGGCGCTGAACCGGTATCCCACATTCCCCCACATGTGGTGAGACGAGGGGGTGGTCATCATCGCGGCGGGACCGACCTCTCGCTTGAGGCGGATCATCTCTTCCGAGACGATGTCCAGAGCTTCGTCCCAGCTGATGGGCTCGTAGCCGGACTCGCCCCGGTTCTGGATGTTGCGGTTGCCCTTGGGGTCGAAGTCGACGCGCTTGAGCGGCGTCATGATCCGCTTATTGGAGTAGATCGTGGACTTATGGGCGACGGTCCACGGTGACAGCGTAGTCCTACGGGGAGGCGTGAAGGTCCGGCCTCGTGCTTCTATGCTCCAAGACGGACCATCGCTTTCGTCCAGCTCCAGCGGCGTTATGCGGAGGATCTTCCCGTCCTTCACATACACGTGGACAGGTCCACCTGTCGTCAGATTGGTAAGTCTCTCGACATCTCCCATGAAACGGCCTCCGTTGCAGGTCTTCTTTAGCGCGCGAAATATCCGGGCCCCTCCGGCTTGTTGCGCAGAGACTTTACAGGAGAGCGCGCTCATCGTCGATGCCGCGCGCCACGAGTGACGGGGTGGACCGAGCCAGGACGGCCTATTTCTCGGCCGAGAGGGCCGGGCGGACGTCGATGGGCACCTGTCCTGTGAGGTCCGGGTAAGCCGGTCGAATCACTGTGTAGACGGCAGGCTTCGCACCCTCGGCAAGGTTCACGAGGCTTGTGGAGGCGAACCGCTGGGTCGAGCCGGGCACCGCGGGCCCGACGTGGGTCAACTCGAAGGTGTGACCGTCGAGCTCCACCGTCACCCGCTGGATGCTCGTAGCTGCGCCAGGGCGGCGGTCTGCCACATCCAGGGCGATCGCGTTCTCGCCGGCCTTTCCGGGCACCGCTCGGAACGTCAGCGTCCCCGTCGTGGCGCTCACCTTGCTGTACAGTCCCAGGGCTTGATGGGCCGGCCAGACGGCTTCGCTCGTCCCCAGGCTGGCCATCAGGGCCACCGCCACCAGGAGAGACGCTCCCACGGCCATTTCCATCGGGAGGATGCGTTCCAACGAAGATCGTCGGGTGTTTGGAGCGCCCAGAAGCCGTGGTATGGAGACCTTCCTGTGCAATGCCCCGAATCCGAACAACGCTGCAAACAATACGAGTTTGACGATGAGTGCCCGGCCGTAAGTGGTGGGAGTGAGCAGCGAGGGGTTCCTTACGTGAAAGTAGGCCTGGGTAAGACCGGTGGCAGCAAGGTAGCCCACGGAGATAAGGGCGAGGGTGGAGAAGCGCCGCACCACCGACGGCACCAACGCGTCGGCCGCCGCGTCTCCGGCTGAACCAAGTCTTCGCACCTCCCGGACAGTGAGCAGAAGCGGCAGCAGTCCACCAAGCCAGAGGCTCATCAGCACCATGTGCGACCAATCTATTGCGACCGCGAATCTCGATTGCGGCACCACGGCGGCGTGAGCGGTGAGGCTCACGGTGGCCAGAGTCGCCAAAGCCGCCACGAGGGCGACCCCCCAGCGCCATCCCGGCCTCTTGGCCGACGGGGACAGCCGGAAACAAAGGACGAGGGTGACGGCGGCGAGAACCATGCGGGCGATCCACACCTTGCCGTTGTACCCGTGAAAGATGTCGACGAGGGCCTTGTATGGTGCCGCATGCGAAAGCGCCGAGGGCGCCAGCGCGGTGGGGGCCACCGACGTGACCGGCTGGAGGAGCGCATAGCGCACGAATTCCACCTGCATTACCAGCAGGATGACGTTGGCAAAGAGAAACAGGAGGCCACCGGCCACGGCAATGAAACGAAACGTCGGAACGAGGCGCGAGCTTAGCAGCCCCTCCGTTGACGCCGACCCCTCTGGTCCATCGGCGACACTCGCGGTGGCTCTATGCAAGGAGGGGCGCCACACGAGATGGAAAAAGCCGATGCTGCCGATCACGAGGGCGATCGCGAGGTAGGTGAGCCAGTGGAGAAAGGTGTCCCACGCTGTTCCGCCCAGAAGCATGGCGGGCTGTGTCGCGGGGTCCCGAGCTCCTACAGGCGGCAGTAGTGCGATGGGGTCCACCTTCGTCCCCACGCCCATCAGGAAGCTTCCGTTCGAGGGATCGCCGTCCAACGCCCGAGTCCACCAGGCCACCGAGTAGGTGCCGGCAGAGAGCGCCGATATCCCCACGAACCCATCCGTCCGCCGCTGAGGGTCGATCTGGACTGCACCCAGAGCTATCTGGTTGCCTCCTTGGTCCGTGACGGCCACGGTGAGGAACCTGGCGTCGATGGGTTCGCTGAAGCGGAGCAAAAGTCGCTGAGGCTTGTCTGCCGTGCCGCCAATGAACTGCCAGTGCACCAATTCGGTGTGGGCGAACGCGGGCGCCGCCGATCCCAGCAATCCAAGCAGGACGCCGACTACCAGCGAAACGAGTGTGACCCTTGTTCTGCGGCGAGCCAACACGATCACTCCTTAGGGAACGGTGAAGTAGAAGTAATCTTCTCCGCCGTCCGCGCCGTCGCGGGCGGCCGATATCACGTACTGACCGGCGTTCAGCGCTTCTTTGGGGCGCAGGTAGAGGACCTTGCCTGCCTGATCCACCGTCTTGTCGACTGCCGGCACTTGCGGGGAGGCGTACCGGCTTATCGCGTACAGGCTAAGAAGGTCCAGTTGGCGGAACTTCACCATCACCTTCGGTCGGGGATCGTCCACCACCAGCGCGTCGTTGGGGAAGGTCAAGAGCGGCGCCGAGTAAGGAAACAGCTTGTATAGACCGTCCTGGCGCATGACGTAGGTCCCCGCGATCTCCCCTGCGAGGCCCGGGACTTTGACGGGATGAGGGTCGGGGACGGTCAACAGGATGAATGGAAGCACAGCGACGCCGATGACCACGGGCGCGAGTGCCGCGAGGATGACGACCTTGGCTCTCCTGCCGAGACGGGTTCGCTCTTCCGCTCTTTCTGGCGGGCCTTGCCTACTCACTTGCGGCATCCCCGCTACTTCGCGGGCCGGGGCAAGCGGGCTCTCAGCTTCCTTCTCCGCGCAAGCTGCAGCTCGCGATAGGCCAACGCGGCAGACGAACCGAGCGCGAGCCCGGGAAGGTACTGGACAGCGACAAAAGGTCCGCGCAGGAGCCGGCCCGTGACGGCGAGGAACACCGGGTAGAAGCCCCATACCGTCGCCGGGCCCACAGATATCAGGATGAGTCCCGTGAAGACACTGCCCGACAGGATCCATCCCAATCCGGGAAAACCGCACAACGCGGTGAAGAATTCCGTCGCTACCCGGCCGGGGGGATTGAGCAAGGCCATGCTGGGGTCCATAGGGCCGATGTACCGGGCTGCCCGGGCTCTCAGGGAAAGCTCGTCATGCGGGGTCTGCCCGTCGCGCTTTTGCTCCGACTTCGCTCCGCGCAGCGCGCTGTAAGTGATGGCCAAGCCAACCAGCACGAACACGGCCAGAAGTCCGATGACAGTGCTCGTGAAGAATCTCATGTTGCACCTAGCGGCCGGCCGGCCTCACCGTGGACGCCTGGCATCGAGGGGTGCGGCGCCTGTTTGCCGTGGTGCATCGGCGGCATGGCCGAACCCATCGCCAGCGAGTCCATCGAAGCCTTGACCTCACTCGCGAGATACGAGTTCTCGCGTAGAAGCTTCGCCACTCCGAGAAGATACTGACGTTTCTCCGCGGGCATCGCGCCCATGTTTCTCATCTTGTTCATGTAGAACTGCTGGAAGCAATGGCTAAGCAACGCCGACAGCTCCTCTCGAGACATCTCCCCAGGTCTCAAAATAGGGTTGCTGAGGTTGTAGCGCGAATAGTCGAACACTTCCACGCTGTCTTTGACCTCGCGGTAGTAGTCCGTATACGGCCAGGGAGTGATCGCCAGGAAGAAGGCGAGATCGGGGTCGAACTCATAGGAGAGCTCCAAAGTCCTCTCCACACTCGCTCGCGTCTCGTCGGGAAACCCCAACAGAAACGACGTCTCGGTGATGAATCCGGCCTGGTTCAGCAGGCGGAGCGCCTCTCGAGACTGCTCCACCCGAAGGTTCTTCCCCATCGCGTCCAGCCTGTCCTGCCTCACCGACTCCACTCCCACGTAGACGTGACGGATCCCCGCCCGGCGGTACTTATGCAGCAGGGGCGCGTCACGGACGATATCGTCGGCTCGAGTCTCCATGAGCAGCTCGATGCCCAGATCTTCTTCGATGATGCGGTCGAGTATGCGTTCCCAGCGTTCGGCATCGCGGGTGGGGTGCTCGTCCGCCACCTCCACGGTGTCCACACCGAAGGAATCGCGTAGGAGGCGGAGCTCGGCGATGATGCTCTCGATGGCGCGAGGTCTCCAGCTCCTTTCCCAGAACTTCTGCTGAGAACAGAAGCTGCATGCCTCGGTGCAGCCTCGTGCCCAGC
>JADGPI010000080.1 GCA_017882525.1 Thermoleophilia bacterium | reverse complement strand
GTCTCGCTCGCGCAGGTAGTGCACGTCGTTGGTGGCCACCAACTTGAGCCCGGTGCGTGCCGCCAACTCCGATAAGCGCGGGTTGACCTCCGCAAGTTCGCGGATGCCGGTCTCCTGGATCTCCAGGTAGAGGTTATTCCCCCCAAAGACCTCGCGCAGCCGTACTATTTCGGCTTCAGCAGCGTTGATCTGACCATGCTGGAGCGCTCGTGAGAGTCGCCCGCTCGGGCAGCCGGACAGGCAGATGATGCCTTCCGCATGGCGCCTCAGCGTCTCGTAGTCCACGCGCGGCTTGAAGTAGTACCCCTCGAGGAAGGACAGGCTCCCCAGCTTGAGCAGATTGTGGTACCCGGCATCGTTCTCGGCCAGCAGAGTGAGATGCCAGCGCTCCTCAGTCTGGGCGTCTTTGTGGAACCGGTCTTCCACCACGTAGGCCTCAAGCCCGATGATCGGCTTCACGCCGGCCTTATGGCACTGTTGATAGAACTGGATGGCGCCGGATAGCATGCCGTGATCCGTGATGGCCACGGCCGGCATCCCGAACTCCACGGCCCGGCTCACGACGTCCTCTACCTTGCAAGCCCCGTCCAACGCCGAATAGTGCGTGTGGACGTGGAGGTGGCAGAACCCGCCCCTGGCAGGCCGGCCGGAAACCACCGGCTGTTCGGCCCTTGCGGGGGGATTCCCCACTGTTGGCTCGGGAGAAGGTGACAAAGGCAAGACTCTCCCCAAGAAGGCTCATCAAGGAAGACCGTCGGCGGGCCGCACTCCCCCGGGGACTCCGTCCGCCGGCCTCGAAGAACTACACTAGTCTACGCCTGAATTCTACCCGAACGCTCGGGTGGCCTCAAGCGCTTCTGTCCGGCCGTGGAGAACAAAATCCGCTAGGAGCGGCATTCCTGAAACCGCAAAACACCTGCTCCGCCCTCCGGGTCGCGGCGCGAGGGCCGCTCCCAGCCTACTCCTCTTCCGCCCGAACCGGGTTCTTGAGAAATCCCACGCCGTCGATCTCAACCTCTACCTCATCCCCAGGGTGAAGCTCCCCGACGCCGGGCGGAGTGCCAAGCATGATCATGTCGCCCCGCTGCAGGGTCATTGCTTGGCTGACAAGCGAGATGATCTCGAAGGGGTCGCGGATCATGTCGCGTACCTGGCCTTCCTGGCGGAGTTGGCCGTTGACCCGGGTGCGGATCCACGCGTCCGGCGCCGGCATCTCGGTTTCCAGGTATGGTCCGGCCACCGCGAACGTGTCGTAACCTTTGGCTCGCCACCACTGCTTGTCCGTGCCCTGCTGGTCCCTCTCGGTGACATCGTTGGCGCAGGTCCAGCCCAGTACCGCCTTCTTGGCCTCTTCGGGCGTGACGCGCCGGGTGTCACGGGCGATCACCACCGCCAGTTCGCCTTCGTACTCCACCCGAGTGGCCTCCCGCGGGTAGACGATCGCCTGCCGGTGGCCGATCAAGCTCGATGAAGGCTTGAAGAACAGAACCGGCGGGGGGACCTCCTCCACCTTGGGCTGCTCGGGGACCTGGTCCCCCGCGAGTCGATCCGCCATCTCTTTGATGTGGGCCCTGAAGTTCCAGCCCACTCCCAGGATCTTGCCCGGCACCGCCGGCGCCAGGATGGTAGCGTCTTGTTCCGGGATAGTGCTGCCGGGCTGCAAATGTCCTTCACCGGTGGACCACACAGGCTCCGCACCGCGGGCCGCCCCGGACGAGCCCGCTCCGAACCCTGGGTTGAGGAGATAGCCCGCGCATGTGACCAGCGCCGTGTATACCTCACCTTGATACTCGATGCGTGCGATCTTCATGCTTCCTCCTCTTCGCGTTGGCGAAGCAGTCCAAAGGTGATCGAATCGACGAGAGCTTGCCACGAAGCCTCTACGACGTTCATGCTCACCCCAACGCTGCCCCAGGACTCGCGCCCATCGGAGGAGTCGAGCAACACCCGGGTGGTCGCCGCGGTGCCCCTGTTCTCGTCCAAGATGCGCACGCTGTAGTTGACCAGGCGGATGTCTTTGACTGACGGGTATTTGCGCTCGATGGCCCGGCGCAGTGCCTTGTCCAGCGCGTTTACGGGACCCTGGCCCTCGGCGGTCTCGAGGAAGCGATCGCCGTCCACCAGCACCTTCACCGTGGCCTCGCTCACCGTCTGGCCGTCCTCCCGCTTCTCGTCGATGATCCGGAAACTCTCCAGCCGGAAGAACTCGACGCCCATGCCCATCTCGCCGCGGAGGAGCAATTCGAAAGAGGCGTCGGCGGCTTCGAAATGATAGCCCTCGTGTTCCTTTGCCTTGACGTGCCGGAGTACCCGGTCGGCCAGGTCCTTCTCGCCCACGATGGGCAGGCCCAGTTCCTTGGCGCGCCTTACGATGGTGGCCCGGCCGGACAGCTCGGACACCAGCACGTGTGGCTCGTTGCCCACCAAAGCAGGGTCGATATGCTCGAACGTGGTCGGGTCGAGGTCCACGGCCGCCACGTGCATCCCGCCTTTGTGCGAGAAGGCGTTGAGGCCCACGTACGGCTGGTGCGTGTCGGGAGACACGTTGCATAGCTCGGCCACGTAATGCGCAGTGTCGGTGAGTTTCATAAGATTTTCCGCCGAGATGCAATCCAGGCCCATCTTGAGCTTGAGCGCCGGGATGATGGCGCACAGGTCGGCGTTGCCGCACCGCTCGCCGTAACCGTTGATGGTGCCCTGGACGCAGTCCGCTCCCCTGTCCACGGCGATCAGGCTGTTGGCAACGGCGCAGCCGGTGTCGTCGTGGGTGTGGATGGCCACCCGGCACGTCCCGGCCATCGCTGCCACCACGGCGTCCACGGTCTCGGCCACCCGGCCGGGAAGGGCCGCTCCATTGGTGTCGCAAAGGCACACGGTCTCTGCCCCCGCCTCGGCGGCCGCTCGGAGGCAGGCGATAGCGTAGTCCGCGTGGGCGCTGTAGGCGTCGAAGAAGTGCTCGGCGTCGTAGATGACCCGCTTACCCTGAGCCCGGAGGAAAGCCACCGACTCCGCGATCATGCGCAAGTTCTCGTCGCGGCTCACCCGCAGCACTTTCTCCACGTGCAGACCCCAGGTCTTGCCCACGATGGTCACCATCGGCACCCAGGACCGAGCCAACGCGCGCAGCTTGGGGTCGGCGTTCACTTTGGCCCCTCGGCCCCGAGTCATCCCGAATGCCGCGACCACGGCGTTGCCCAGCGGCTCTCCCTCCAATCGCCGGAAGAAGTCTTCGTCCTTGGGGTTGGAACCGAGGAAGCCTCCCTCGATGACGTGGATGCCCAAGTCGGACAACCGACGCGCGATGCGTATCTTTTCCTCCACCGAGACGCTCAGGCCCTCGCGCTGCATGCCGTCACGCAGCGTGGTGTCGTAGAGGACGATCTCCCGGGCCGCAGTCATGGCGTTAAACGTAGACGGGCGTCCCGCTCGTCTGCGTGAAGTCGTGGAAGCGCTTGATGAGCTCCCGAGTCACGTCCCCCGGCACGCCCGCGCCGATGAGACGCATGTCCACCTCCACGACGGGAGCCAATTCCGCGCCGGTGCCTGTGACAAAGGCTTCGTCCGCGGTGTAGACATCGTAGAGGGTGTAGAAGCCCTCCTCCACCTCGAGACCCATCTCGCGCCCGATGCGGATCGCCACTGCCCGGGTGACCCCGGCCAGAGGTCCAACGCCCAGGTGAGGCGTCATCAGCTTGCGCCCTTTGACAAAGAAGAAGTTGTCGGCAGTGCATTCGCAGACGTAGCCCGCCGTGGTGAGCATGAGTCCTTCGTTCACGTCGCGCCCGCGCAGCTCGAGAGAACCCAGGATGTTATTGAGGTAGTTGAGGCTTTTCACGGCCGGATTCACGGCCTGAGGGTCGTTGCGTCGGGTGGCGCAAGTGGCGACCTTGAGCCCTTTCTCGTAAGCTTCGGGCGGGTAGAGAGTGATCCCACTCGCGATGCAGAACACCGTGGCCTTGGGACATTTGCTCGGGTTGAGGCCCAGATCGCCCACGCCCCGGGTGACCACCAGACGGATGTATCCATCGTGGATGTCGTTGCGCCGCACGGTCTCCAGGGTCGCTTCGACGAGGGCTTCCCGACTCAAAGGGATCTCCAGGCAGATGGCGTGCGCCGAGGCGAACAGCCGGTCGATGTGCGGATCCAGTTCGAATACCCGGCCGTTGTAGACCCGGATGCCCTCGAACACTCCGTCACCGTAGAGGAGACCGTGATCGAAGACGCTCACTTTCGCGTCCTCTTTGCTGTAGTACTCGCCATCGATGTAGATCTGCATGAAACCCTCCCTGACTGCCGGGCGTACACTGACAAGCTGCTCTCGCGGGTGGCTACGCCTCTGGACCGGCTCCTCGAGTATCGGAAGTATACAAAAAATGGGCGATCCCTGGCCGGAGGCGCCGCCCCGCCAGCGTCGAGCCCAAGACCGGGTCCGAACTACTCCGCTTGCACCACCACGGCCGTCCCATATGCCAACACTTCCGTCATGTTGTTGCCCAAGTCGGTGGCGTCATATTTCACCGCGAGGATGGCGTTGGCTCCCATTTGGTCCGCGTGTTGGACCATGAAGTCGAAGGCTTCGGCCCGCGTCTGCTCGCAGAGCTCCACGTACTCGGTGATCCTGCCCCCGCCCAGCGTGCGCAGCCCCGCGGCTATCTGGCTGCCGATCCACCGCGACCTCACGGTCACGCCCCGGACCACTCCAAGATTGTTCACCACACGGTGTCCCGGAAGCGTGAGACACGTCGTGGTCATGCGGTAGTCCATTGAAGCCTCCTTGGCATCTCGTTGAAGGATGCCCCCGAGATCGGGGTCATTCGGCCCGAGTGTACCGCGAAAAAGCGACCGGGGCCCTGCATATGGCCCCGGTCGAAGGAGTGGACGTATCTGAAGTGCTGCGAGCCGGCGAGGGAGTCGTCGTCCCCCACCGGCCCGCCGTTACAGAGAGGAGGTGAGGTCTGACTTTCGCTGGAGGAACTCCTCCCGATTGATGTCGCCCCGTGCGTATCGTTCTTCGAGGATCTTGAGCGCCTCGAGATTGGCCACGGGCAGGCTGGGTGTACCGGTGCCGGCCGGTGGGCTGGCAGGAAGTGCCTGCTCGGCGCTCCGGCGCCTCGACGAGAGAATGAGTGCTCGTATGCCCAGCGCGAGAGCCGCTATCACCACTATCCAAAGGATGATCATGAGCACCAGCCCGGCCACGCCCCATCCATGCGCGTGAAAGCCAAGGCGGCCCATGTGATCTCCCGGTTGTGCCCACCGCATCATATGCTGTCCCCGATCTCTTCTCGGGCCAAGAAGGCCCATTCGTCTAACGATGCGAGGAGTCTATATCTCGAGGCGTAAAGTCCCCGTAAAGGCTGACAAGCGCCTGCGAAAGCGCCGGCCTGCTTCAAAGTGAGGCGGCCGCCAGCGTGAGGCTAGGCGAAGGCGCTCTCCATGACTTCCACCACCAGATCCTCGAACGACATGCCGGCTGCCTGAGCAGCGATAGGCATCGTGGAGGTGTCCGTGAGCCCGGGGATAGTATTGAGCTCGAGCACCCAGGGCTGGCCGGTGTCGTCCACTATCAGGTCCACCCGGCCGAAACCGCGGCAACCAAGGGCACGGTAGGTCTCGAGGACGAGACGCTCGACCTCAGCGGCGACCCGCGGCTCCAACTCCGCCGGAGCGACGAAGTCCGTCTGCCCCGCGGTATACCGCGAATCGAAGTCGTAGAAGACGTGGCCGATCGTGGGAATGGCTTCCACGATGGGCAGGATCCGGGGCGCGTCCGTGCCCAGAACGCTCACCGCCAGCTCTCGCCCCTGAATGTAGCGCTCCAGCAGCACCTTGCGGTCGAAAGAGAGAGCGGAAACCATCGCATTTGGAAGCTCCGACACCTGCCGCGCCAGGAATACCCCTAAAGCGGAGCCCTGTGCAGCCGGCTTGACGATCAGCGGAAGGCCGAGCTGGCCGGCTATGATCTCCAGAGAGTCCTTCGCCCCCAATTCCCGAAAAGCGGCGTCGTTGAAGGCGTGAAACGCAGGAGTGGGAATCCCCTTTGCGGCAAGGATGTACTTGGTGAGCACTTTGTCCATGGCGATGATGCTGGCCAGCACCCCCGAGCCCGTGTAGGGAATGCCGAGGATCTCCAGCAATTCCTGCACTGTCCCGTCCTCGCCGCCTTTGCCGTGCATGGCGACAAAGGCGCCTTCCGGTTTCAGCTCGTCTAGGCGGCGCACCAGGTTCGCATCCACGTCGATCGGCGTGACAGTGTAGCCACGAGCGGTGAGCGCGCGGATCACTCTGTGCCCGGTCCGCACAGATATGTCTCGCTCTAAAGATTTCCCGCCGAACAGCACGCTGATGTGCCGACTCCCCATCGCTAGCTCCCCCCATCCCGATCTACCGATTCGCCTTGCCGTCCAGAGAAGCCCAGGGCTTCGTAAAGTCCCATCTGCTCGCGGATGACCCCGCCGAGCCGGCAGATGCCCTCTCGGATCCGCTCTTCCGACTGACCGCTAAAGGAGAGGCGCATAGAGGACGTGCCGCGCCCATCCGTGAAGAAGCCGGCGCCTCCTACGAAAGCAACGTTCTCCTCGATCGCTTTGACGAGGAGGTCGCCGGTGTGAACCGGCTCCGGGAGCGTGGCCCAAACGAAGAAACCGCCTTGAGGCACAGTCCATGTGGACCCCGGCGGAAACTCTTTCCGCAGCGCCGCCAACATGGCATCCCGGCGCGAGAGATAGAGAGAGCGCTGGCGCTGGACGTACTCCACCCACGCCCCGCTCGAGATGAACTCGTGCACGAAGAGCTGGTTCAGAGGGCTGGAGCACAGGTCTGTCGCCTGCTTGCCGAAGACCATCTTCTGATAGATCGCCGGCGGGGCGATGAGGTATCCAGTGCGGATGCCCGGGGAGATGATCTTCGAGAACGATCCGAGATAGACCACGTTTTCCGCCCTGTCAAGACTGAGCAGCGTAGAGACGGGTTCTCCGGCGAAACGCAGAAGTCCGTACGGGTTGTCCTCGATCACCAGCAGTTCCTTCTCGCCAGCCAGTTCGACCAGCCGCTTCCGACGCTCCAGGGAAAGCGTCGTGCCCCCTGGATTGCTGAAGTTGGGAACCACGTAGAGGAACTTGGGCCGCCGCCCCTCGATCTCCAGCTCGGCCAAGACGTTCTCCAGCTCCTCGACCACCAGCCCGTCGCCGTCCATCGGCAGGTGCCGGACGTCCGCCTGATATGTCGAGAAGGTGGCGAGGGCTCCTGCGTAGGTAGGGCCCTCCGCGAGCACGATGTCACCAGGGTCCACAAAAGTCTTGGTGACGAGATCGATGCCCTGCTGCGCCCCGGTAGTGATCAGCACGCGGGCAGGATCGATGGCCGTATCCTCCTCCGCTAAGAGGACGGCGATATCGTCCTTCACGAAATCGAACCCCTCGGTAGGCCCATATTGCAGAGAAAGTGCCCGCTTGTTAGCCCCGATGTGGAGGTTGATGCGGTCAAACACTTCTCCGGGGAAGCATTCCGTGGCAGGCATGCCGCCCGCCAAAGAGATGACCTCCGGCCGCGCCGTGAGACTCATGAGATCGCGGATAGCCGACGAGCGCATGTCGCCGACTCTCGCGGCGTACCGTCCCTCATACTTGTCAAGTCTGCTCTTGCTCAACGCCAAGGCTCCAGAGTCATGTCACGAGGCCGGCTGCCCGCCGGCAAACCTAAGTCGAGTCAATATACCAGCCCGGCAGGCGCGAGCCAGCCATGCCTGGCGCTGCTATGGGAGTGCGCAGATGCGCGGGCGCACAAAAAGAAGGCCGGCCATGTGGCCGGCCTTCTGGACCGCTGATCTCGGCGAGATCGTTGGGCTAGGCGCTACCAGCGACGATTACCACCGCCGCCGCCGCCACCGTAGCCGCCGCCACCGCCGCCACCACCGTAGCCGCCACCGCCGCCGGAACGCGGCGCCCGAGGCACCTGCTCCTTGGCAATATCGACTTTGAGGGCACGGCCATCGAGCTGAGCGCCATCGACAGCGGTCTTGGCTGTCTCGGCTTGCTCGGGGCTACCCATTTCGACGAAAGCGAAGCCGCGCGGACGGCCGGTCTCGCGATCGGTGATGAGAGCCACCGACACCACGTCGCCATGGGTTTCGAACAACGTCCTAAGCCCGGCCTCGGAGGTGTCGTAGCTCAGGTTTCCCACGTACAGTTTTGCAGAACTCAAGAGATCCTCCATGTGTGGAGTGACACAACTACAAACGAGAGGAGGGGATCTGCAAACGGGCGGGGATGAGGGGAAAAGCTCAGCTCGGCGCGGCGCCTGGAGAAGATTCCTATCGGATGTGTGGGCAGTATAGCACAGGCCCGTCAACCGCGGCGCTAGCGCCCGATCGCGTCCGACGACTCGGCGCAGGAGTAGTCGAGACCCCGGATGGGTATCTAGCCCCGCAGTCGCACGCAAGGAGATATCCCATGCCTGAATCTCGCGATAGGTCCTCAAAGTCCTTCGATCAAGCGGCGCAGTCGAGACCCCCGGCGACCCGGCTGGATACCGAGGTGTCATACCGATTCGGAGTCCCTCTCATCTACGTGAGCGGGGAACTCGATCACGATAGCGCGAGATACTTGCGAGGTGTCATCGCTCAAGAACTGAACGAACAGACCCGGGCTTTGTTACTCGAGGTGAGCCAACTCGGATACATGGACAGCGGGGGTCTTTCTCTGATGTTCGAGACTCTGGCGACACTCAAGGACAGAGGTTGGCTGGGGATGATCGGCGCGAAAGGCGGGGTGCAAAAGCTCATCGAGCTCACCGGCCTGGCGGACCGGCCTGGCTTCCGTATCTTCCCGGACTTAAAGGGAGTGCAAGCCGCGGTGGCCGACCTGCAGGACTAGAGGCGCGACGCCGCGGCTACTCGGCGCGTACATCCATCTGCACGCGGTTCCGGCCTTTGGCTTTTGCTTCGTAAAGGGCGTCGTCGGCGGCCCGGATCAGCTCGTCGACCGACCCTCCCCAGCTCGTCGCGCCCCCGATGCTCACCGTGACCTCGATGGGTTGACCCTCGGTCTCGGCGGGCGAACCAGCTACCGCGAGACGGACTCGTTCGAGCACATCTCGCGTTCTTTCGGGGTCGGCGCCTGGGATGATAATGAGAAACTCTTCGCCGCCGAATCGGCCAAAACCGTCGTATGGTCGCATGGCCGTTGTGACCTGCATGACCAGCCACCGCAAGACAAAGTCGCCCGCCGCGTGGCCAAACTTGTCGTTGGTGTGTTTGAAGTGGTCAACGTCAAGCAACCCTATGCTTAGAGGAGTCCCCTGGCGCTCCGCTCGCGCGAGTTCCTCTTCCAAGCGCTCCAGGATCGCCCTGCGGTTCTTGATCCCGGTCAGGACGTCCGTCTGAGCCTGCTTCTCGAGAGTGCGCTGGGTCTGATGTAGTTTCTCGTTCAGCTCGGCGAACCGCTGGCCAACAAGGAGTCTTGCCCGCAACTCGTCGCGATCGAACGGTTTGCCTAGATAGTCGCTCGCGCCGCCCTCCAGCCCTGTCACCACGTCCTGCTTTCCTCCTCGCGCTGTCAACAAGATGAGGTACGGCGGGTGCGGACTGTCCAAAGCCCGTACTCGCCGACATACCTCCAGGCCGTCGAGGCCCGGCATCATCCAGTCGAGGATGGCAAGTTGCGGCGACTGGTCGCCGCTAAGCAGCTTCCAGGCGTCTTCGCCGTCGGCGACTGCCACCACTTCGAAGCCCCAACTCGTGAGGACCGTCTTGAGCAGGGTGCGCGAAGTGAGATCGTCCTCCGCTATGAGAACCTTCACAGCAGGCCTCCCGTCACGCGCGCACGTTCTTGTAACAACTCGAATTGCTGCTCGATATCCCTCAGTAGTGCGGGTGCGTCGGCTAGGTCGCCGGCTGCGGCCCTCTCGTCAAGCGCCGTCGCCAGGCGCCTCAGGGCGCCGGCCCCCACCGAGGCGGCCGCTCCTTTCAGATTGTGAGCCCGGCTCCTGACCTCGTCGGCGTCGTTTCTCTCTACCGCTGCCCGAAGTCGCGATACCTGGGCCGGGGTATCTTTCATGTACTCGTTGACGATCTCAGCTGCTGAGACGCGATCTCCGGCGAGCAAGGCCAGAAGCACCCCCTCGTCGAACACGGCCTCGTTCATGATGTCCCAAGAAGTGCTCTCCTGACCGGCATCCATTTCTGGACCGGGCTTCTCCCCGATCGAGGTGCAGGTTTCGACGGTGACGGGCTGCGCCCAACGCGCGAGAATAGCCGCCAGTTCGGCCGATTTGATCGGCTTCGCCAGGTAGTCATCCATGCCGGCGTCCAGGCACTTTTGCCTGTCACCCGCCATTGCATGCGCCGTGAGGGCCACGATGGGTACCCGCGGGTTCAACACCCCGCTGCCCGTTTCGCGGACACGCCGAGTGGCCTCCATGCCATCGACATCGGGCATCTGCACGTCCATCAACACCAGGTCGTACGACCTGGCGCGGAGGGCTTCGACAGCCTGAAGGCCGTCGCCGACCACGTCGGCACGATATCCCATCTTCTCCAGAATCTTTAGAGCGACTTTCTGATTCACAACGTTGTCCTCTGCCAGGAGGATCCGCACCCGCCTCTTTGCCTGCTCTGCCAGCGTATGCCTCGTAATGATCGGCCCGCTGGTGTCGGGGCCAACAGTGCGACAGAGGTCTCTCCCCGCTATGGCCGCAAGGCAGTCGTAGAGATGCGATTGCCGGACCGGCTTCACCAGATAGGCGGAGAAGCCGAGCTTCTCCACTCGAGTGGCGTCTCCCCGGGCGCCCACGGACGTCATCATGACAAGCGCCGTTTCGCGCAGCTCCGGATCGGCCTTGATGGCCTTAGCCAGCGTCTCCCCATCGGTGCCCGGCATGCACATATCCAGCACGGCGACACGGAAGGGGTCCCCTTCCAAGACTGCTTGCCGTAGGGTGTCGAGGGCGACTTCCGCCGACGGCACTTCGACGTGATTGCAACCCCACGAGTCGAGCATCCCGGCGAGCACTTTTCGGTTCGTCTCGCTGTCGTCGACTCCAAGGACCCGGGCGCCCGAGACCGCACCGGGCTCATACGCATCGAGCGTGATCTGCGCGGCTTGGCCTTTGGCGACCGGGATCGTGAACCAGAAGGTCGAGCCGGCGCCCTCCTCACTTCGCGCGTGGATGGAACCCCCCATCGCTTCTACAAGCCCTTTGGCGATGGAAAGGCCCAGTCCGGTGCCGCCATGACGCCTCGTGGTCGAGGCATCTGCTTGCGTGAACGGTTGGAACAGGCCACTGAGCTTGTCCGCCGGGATGCCACAGCCTGTATCGTGGACCTTGAAGCTGAGCGTGGCGATGCCTTTGTCCTCGGACTCCAACTCAACGAGCAGAGTGATCTCCCCTCTGTCCGTAAACTTGATGGCATTGCCCACGAGGTTGGTCAGCACCTGGCGCAGACGTCCCGGGTCCGCTCGCAGTACCGACGGAACCTCCGGCTCGATCAAGGTGGCGAGCTCCACACCCTTCTCGTGGGCCCGGAGCGCCAACATGCCAGTCATGTCCTCGAGGGTGGTGCGCAAATCGAAATCGATCGCCTCCAACTCGAGCTTCCCTGCCTCCACCTTCGAGAAATCAAGGATGTCTCCAATAACGGCGAGCAGTGCGTCCGCGCTGGACTGCACAGTCTCCGCATACTCCCGCTGCTCTTTGGAGAGGGGGGTGCCGAGAAGCAGGTCTGTCATCCCGATGACGCCGTTCATTGGCGTGCGAATCTCGTGGCTCATGTTCGCGAGGAACAGGCTCTTGGCTTCGTTGGCTGCCTGCGCCTCGACGGCAAGCTGGTTGGCCCTGTGGATGGCATGTTCCAGCTCCCGATTCGCTGTCTCGGAAGCTTCTTTCGCGTCGCGTAGTTCTTTGTCGACCCTCTTGCGCTCGCTGATGTCGCGGGCGAATGCGCAGTCGTAGCCCTTGCCCTCGTACTCGATGTAATTGAGCGTCACTTCTACCGGTATCGCGACCCCGTCTTTCGTCACGTGGGTCGACTCGAACGTGAACGACTTGAGCTCCTTGCGATCATCCCAATGCCCCTTCCAGGGCTTCATAGGCTTCATAGCGCCCGGGTCCAGATCGTGCACCGTCATCTCGAGCAGTTCCTCGCGGGAATAACCAAGCTTCTCGCAGGTGGTGTCGTTCGCGTATATCAGCCTGCCGTCCTCCCTCACCCAGAATATCAAGTCCGCTGCGCGGTCCACGGAGAACTGAGTGAGGCGCACCGACTCCTCGAGCTGCTTACGCTCGGTGATGTCACGTGCGAAGACGCAGTTGTATTCGTGATCGCCAAATTGGATGTAGTTGACCGTCACTTCTACCGGGAAGATCTCCCCCGTCTTCTTCTGATGCACCGTCTCGAGGGTATAGGAGCCGCGTCGCTTGATCTCTTGCCACTGCTGCGGCCACCGTTCGGGGACATACAGCGGGTCGATCTCGAAAAATACCTTTCCCAGCAACTCCTCCCGAGTGTAGCCGAGCGCCAAACAGGTGGAGTCGCTCACGAACACGAGCCGACCATCGGGCCCCATCCAGAAGACCGAGTCGGCGGCCCGGTCCACCGAGATCTGAGTGAGCCACAGGAACTCTTCGGTGCGGTGCTGCTCGCTGACGTCCTCGATAATGAGGAGAAGGCACGGTTCTCCATTCAACTGAATCCGAGTGAGTTGGCAGTCGACCCATACCGGACCGCCCACTCCCCCCGGCAGTTCCGCCCGGCATCGGTTCTGTGCTCCTGTCGAAAGCGTGCCGTACGCCTCGCGGGCAAGACACTCGCCCAGACCAGCGAGATCCTGCAGCGACGTGCTCATGAGGCGCTCGAGCGGCATCTGCGCAAGCCCAGCTACCGCCTCGTTGGCCCAGAGGCACCGGCCGTCGGCCCCATAGGCGAGGATGCCACGGGGCGTTGCGGCGAGGAGTGCCTCGCCGAGCACTTTGACGATCGCAGCGTGCGGTTCCCCGGCTGAGGGACCGCCACGACGCCCACTTTTCAACGCCATCCGCTGTCCTCGATCCCGATTGCGTGAAACAGATCTTCCACACTCCTAAATCGACACACCCCGCGTAATCTTGAGCAACTCCCTGGTGCGCAGCCCTGCCGGTACGCCTTCAAGCGAGAAAAGGGCCCGGCTTCTCAGCATGAGAAGCCGGGCCCGACTCTTCCGCGCCCAGGGCACAGGACCGGGCGCGCGGCTTACTTGCTCAAATGATGCCGCGGCACCTCGATCATGGGTTCGCCTTTGAGCGCCTCGACCGTCGCCACCGCTTTGTCCAGGTTCTCCTTGTAACCTTCGAGCAGCAGCACTATCGCCCCCTCGCTGCCTCCGACGCCACCTGAAGCGACCAGCCGCCCGCGGACGCCCGCGAGAAGACCCAGAGCCTCGATCTCGGTGATGACCAGACCCGTACTCACCGGAGTGAGCCAACAAGGCATACCCATGGAATATGCGAGGGTGAGCTGTCCCCAGCCCGTGGCCGCCTCGTGGATGGACGGCACCAGTTTCTCCAGCCCCACCGGCATGATCATCGGGATGCCGCGCACGCAGGCGATCCCGAGCAACGCGCCGATGGTGCCGCCTGTCTCGTTTCCTACCAGGACGCCGGCATTGCCATCTTGATCGACGGCGTTGCCGCCCTTGATCACCACGTCGCCCTTCTCCAGGGTCTTGAGGAACTCCCGGGATTCCATGTCCGACCCTACGCCTTTGACGAAGAAGCGCGCGGGATCGCGGTCCTCCTTGGCGCTCATGGTCAGCAATCCGTCGGTGACCATGCCGATCGAGAACCGATACGGAGCCACCTTTTCCCCGGTCACTTCCTCGAGCACCCGAGCGTTCGTGGTGCCGTTGGTGACCACCAGCTTGGCGTTCTTGTACGCCCATTGCACTTCCGGAAGACCGGCGACAGCCTTCGCGAGCAATCGTTTCGATTCGGCCGGCGTCAAGACCACTAGGCCTTGGACAATGCGTGTCTTGTCGGCAAGATCAAGATTCAGCGGATAGAACATGGTCGGTTACCACCTTCTCGCGATTGTTAACACAGCTGGAAGAAGCCTACTCACCAAAGGAGCCGTCGGACCATCACCGGCGGCTGCTCACCGGCTGCCGCGCACTTGCGACTGCTCACCGGCTGCCGCCCACTGGCGGCCGCTCACCTCCACTTGTCGCCCACCTCCAGTCTCACGGCGTGCAGCGAGAGGTTCACATCCCGTAGGAACTGCACCAAGGCGCCGATGAGAGACAGCATGCACATGATAAAGATGGTCGCGATGAGCCACTTGGCTTGTCCGCCCGTCAGGGCGATCAGGAACAAGACGATGACCAGAATCGCGGCGAACAGGACGCTGATCGCCCCCAGGGCAATGGCGCTTCGTATCAACCCGGCGCGCCGGGCAAGGATATGAAGCTGGGCGACGGCGGCTCCCTCGTCCACGTCGGACGCGTTGCGGAGCTCGCGGGCCAGGGTGCGGGCGCGGTCCACAACCCGGCCCAGCCGGTTGGTCATGCTGAGGAGAAGCAGCCCGACCCCGGAAACCAAGACCACAGGACCGATGGCCGTCTGGATGACCGGCGCCAGCTGACTGACTGAGGTTCCCGCCATGTCGATCTCCAGTCCTTGCCAACGCGACCGGTCCGCCCGAACCCTCCGGGCAGACCCTTAGCTCTTTGCCACGTACTCCGCCACCAGATCGCCGACCTCGGTGGTGGTCATGCCCATTTCGCCGGCGACCATCGACCTCATCTTGCTCACTGCCAGGGCGATGCCTCTATCGATGCGGGAGGCGGCTTCGCTCTGGCCGAGGTGCTCCAGCATCATCTGCGCGGCGCCGATGGCAGCAAGCGGATTGATGGCGTTCTTGCCCGTCCACATAGGAGCGGTGCCGCCGATGGGCTCGAACATGCTCACGCCCTCGGGGTTGATGTTGCCCCCGGCAGCCACGCCAAGCCCTCCCTGCGTCACTGCTCCCAGGTCGGTGATGATGTCGCCGAACATGTTCTCCACCACCATCACGTCGAACATCTCCGGAGTGAGAACCATGTAGAGGCAGGTAGCATCCACGTGGTAGTACTCCCGCTTGACGTCCGGGTAGTCGGTGCCCATCTCGGCGAAGACCCGGTTCCACAACTTGTACATGTGCGTCAGCACGTTCGACTTCCCGATGAGGGCCAGTGTGTTTTCCGGCCCCACGCCCCGGGTCTTCTTCCCGTATTTGCGGGCATACTCGAACGCGTACTTCAAGCAGCGCGCCACCTGGTCGTACGTGTAGACCATCTCCTGGATGGCCACCTCGTCCTTGGTGCCCGGCCGGGAGTTGCCGCCCATGCCCGTGTACATGCCGCCGCTGTTCTCGCGGACCACGGCATAGTCGATATCTTTGGGACCCTTGCCTTTGATGGGCGTCTCCACCCCGGAAATGAGGCGCACCGGCCGCAGATTGATGTACTGGTCGAGTGCGAAACGGGCCTTGAGCAGAACTCCCTGCTCCAGGATCCCCGGCGCCACGTCGGGATGGCCGATGGCACCCAGGAGGATGGCCGAGTGACCGCGCAGCTCCTCGATCGCCGAGTCGGGAAGAGTCTCCCCGGTGCGCAGGTATCGCTCGCCGCCGAAATCGTAGGGGGTGAGGCCGTAGTCGAAGCCGGCATACGAGGCCGTTGCTTTCAGCACCTTGAGCGCTTGGGCTACTACTTCCGGGCCGGTCCCGTCTCCGGGGATGACGGCTATGTCGTAGTGCATGGTCTTCCTTTCGCTTCTCCGGCTCTGCGCGACAACACGGGTGACGGTGCGGCGCGGCTGCGGCCGGAGTTCCGTTTCTCTACTTGGCGCCTTCCCTCTTCTTGAGGTAGGGCAGCAGACCGCCGGCATCCACCAGCTCCCGAACGAAAGCAGGAAGCGGTTGGGCTTGGAAAGTCTTGCCCGTGGTCAGGTCCTCGATCTTGCCGGTAGCCAGGTCGACCGTAAGCTCGTCCGCCTCGGAGATGCCGTCGACCGCCTCGGGCGCCACTAGGATGGGCAGCCCCGTGTTGAGGGCGTTGCGGTAAAAGATACGGGCAAAGCTCTTGGCGATGACCACTGAGACGCCCGCGCCTTTCAGAGCCAGAGGGGCGTGCTCCCGGCTCGACCCGCTCCCGAAGTTCTCCTTTGCGACGACGATGTCGCCCGGCTTCACTCTGCCGGCGAAGGTGGGATCGGCGTCTTCCATGACGTGCTGGGCCAGCTCGGCGGCCGTCTTCATGTTGAGGTAGCGTGCCGGGATGATGAGGTCGGTGTCGACGTCGCGCCCGAAGGTCCAGGCGCGCCCGTGGAGAAGGGCTTCAGTGGCGTTCTGCGCGGCGGTCATGGCTGCCTCCTTCCACCGATCTGGTCTGGAGTGGCGATGTGCCCCGCCACAGCGCTGGCTGCGGCCACATACGGACCGGCCAGGTACACTTCGGAGCCTGGATGCCCCATGCGGCCTACGAAGTTGCGGTTGGTTGTGCTGACCGCGCGCTCGCCTTCGGCGAGAACACCCATGTGACCGCCTAGGCACGGACCGCAGGTAGGCGCAGACACGGCGGCTTCGGCGTCGATGAACACGTCGAACAACCCCTCGTCCATGGCCTGCTTCCAGATGGCCTGCGTAGCAGGAAGGATGATGCACCGCACATCCC
>JADGPI010000079.1 GCA_017882525.1 Thermoleophilia bacterium | reverse complement strand
CTATGCCCGCCAGTTCTTGGGCCAGATGAACAAGCCCGACGTGGATTCCATCGAAGGCCTGTCACCGGCTATCTCTATCGACCAGAAGACGACCTCGCGAAACCCGCGTTCCACGGTTGGCACTGTCACGGAGATCTACGACTATTTCCGCCTCTTGTATGCCCGCATCGGGCGCCCTCACTGTTGGATCTGCGGCCGGGCCATCGAAGGGCAAAGCAAGGAACAGATCGTCGATCAGATCTTGGGACTGGAGCAGGACACGCGTTTCGTGATCAAGGCACCGGTGGTTCGCGGCCAGAAGGGCTGGCATAAGGACGTGCTTGAGCACATCCGCCAGGAAGGCTTCACTCGCGTTGAGATCGACAGCAGCCAGTACAACGCGGACGAGGAATTGCCCGAGCTGGACAAGAACGTGCGCCACGACGTGAGCATCGTGGTCGACCGGCTTGTCATGAAGGATGGCGTGCGGCGGCGTCTTTCCGATTCGGTGGAGACGGCGCTCTCGGAGGCTCATGGGCTACTCGTCGTGGATGTGTACGATCACCAGGGCGGCGAAGGTGCGGAGGGGGCGAAGCCTACCGCTCTTCTCTTCTCGGAGAATCTTGCGTGTCCGGTCCATGGGGTGTCCTTGCCGGAGATGGCGCCCCGGATCTTCTCGTTCAACTCGCCCCATGGCGCGTGTGAGACCTGTGGAGGGCTGGGGGCGAAGCGGGAGATCGACCCAGGGCTGGTTGTTGGGGATGCCTCGCTGTCAGTGGCCGAAGGCGTGCTTCTCCCGTGGAGCGGCAGTAACTCGAAGTACTACGAGCAGATAATCCGAGCGGTCGCCGAGCGGTACGAAGTGGATGTGTCCGCACCCTGGCGCGACCTGCCACAAGAGGTGAAGGATGTCTTCCTGTTCGGCACCCGGGGCGAGCGGCTCTACGTGTCGTATGTCAACCGAAACGGGATGAAGCGCAGCTACATGACCACCTTCGAAGGCATAGTGCCGAACCTGGAGCGGCGCTACAGGGAGACCGACTCGGATTACATCCGGGAGAAGATCGAAGAATACATGGCCGAGCGCCCCTGTCCGGCCTGTCATGGCGCCCGTCTCAAGCCCCAGACTCTTGCCGTGCGCGTGGGAGGGCTGAACATCCACGAGTTGAGCCTCCTCCCCGTCATGGGGACCACCCGCTTCCTGGACGAGTTGGAGCTGAGCAATCGAGAGCAACTCATCGGAGCTCGGGTGCTCAAGGAGATCAGAGAGCGCCTGTCGTTCCTGGAGTCGGTGGGTGTCGGTTACCTCAGTCTCTCACGCAGCGCCGGCAGCCTGTCCGGGGGAGAAGCTCAGCGCATCCGATTGGCCACCCAAATAGGTTCAAGTCTGGTCGGCGTTCTCTACATCCTGGATGAGCCGTCCATCGGTCTGCATCAGCGGGACAATCGCAGGCTGATCGACACTCTGCTGAGGCTCCGCGACCTTGGAAACACCGTCATCGTGGTCGAGCACGACGAAGAGACCATGCGGTCCGCCGATTTCCTGGTGGACATGGGGCCGGGAGCCGGGGAGCACGGGGGAGAAGTGGTGGTAAGCGGCCCCCTGGGGGTGATACTGGGCGAACCGCGCTCCGTCACGGGCCAATTCTTGACCGGGGCCCGGAAGGTGGCCGTGCCGGCCACACGCCGGTCGGGTCGAAGCGAGTTCATCGTGCGCGGCGCGCGTGAGCACAACCTGAAGAATCTCGACATCCGGGTGCCCACGGGAATGTTCGTTTGCGTGACCGGAGTGTCGGGCTCCGGCAAGTCGACGCTCGTGAATGACATCATCTACCGGAGCCTGTCTAACCTGGTGAACCGTCAGCCCGTGCGGCCGGGCGAGCACGACCGCATCGATGGCATCGACATCCTCGACAAGGTGATCAATATCGACCAATCACCTATCGGACGCACTCCGCGCTCGAACCCCGCGACGTACACCGGGCTTTTCGACCATATCCGGGAATTGTTCTCCCAGACTCAGGAAGCCAAGGTTCGCGGGTACGCGCCCGGGCGGTTCAGCTTCAATGTGAAGGGCGGCCGGTGCGAAGCGTGCAAAGGCGACGGCACTCTGAAGATCGAGATGCACTTCCTCCCCGATGTCTACGTGCCGTGCGAGGTCTGTCAGGGCAAGCGCTATAACCTGGAGACATTGGAAGTGCGTTTTAAGGGGAAGAATGTGGCTGAAGTACTGGACATGAGCGTCGAGGAGGGGGTGGACTTCTTCACCAACCAGCCGAAGATCCGGCGCCGCCTGCAAACCCTGGCCGACGTCGGGCTCGAGTACATCAAACTGGGGCAACCGTCCACCACTCTCTCGGGCGGGGAGGCACAGCGGGTGAAGCTCGCCACCGAGCTGGCCAAGATCGCGACGGGCAACACCCTCTACATCCTCGACGAGCCCACCACCGGTCTTCACTTCGCCGACGTTGACAAGCTGCTGGAAGTCTTGCAGCGGCTGGTGGACTCGGGGAACACGGTCTTAGTGATCGAGCATAACTTGGACGTCATCAAATGCGCCGATTGGCTCATAGACTTAGGCCCTGAAGGCGGAGACGCGGGAGGAGAGCTCGTGGCAGAGGGGACCCCTGAGGATGTCTGTGCCAACCCGGCGAGCGAGACGGGCAAGGTTCTGCGCAAGGTGTTGCTCGCATGACGACCTTGGATGACAGGAGCACGAAGACTGAGAGGGAGCGGGCTTATCTCATCGCGGTGGACACCGGGGACGACCTGGGATGGACCGCCGGCGAGTCCTTGGCCGAGTTGTCTTCGCTGGTAGAGACCGCCGGGGTCGATGTCGTGGGGATGGTCTCACAGCGGCGCGTATCCGTTCATCCGGTGTGGTACCTCGGCAAGGGTAAGGCCGACGAACTGAAACTCGCCAAGCAAGAGACCGGCTTCACGGTGTTGGTCGCCGACGACGAGCTGTCGCCCAAACAACAACGGTCTCTCGAGAAACTGCTCGACGTGAAGGTCCTGGACAGGAGCGGCGTCATCCTCGACATCTTCGCGCAAAGGGCGCGCACGCACGAAGGCCGCATCCAGGTGGAGCTGGCCCAACTGGAGTACCAATTGCCTCGGCTGACCCGCCTGTGGACCCACCTATCTCGGACTGGTGGCGGCATCGGCACACGGGGTCCTGGTGAGACACAGCTGGAGACCGACCGCCGGGTCATCCGGCAGAGGATCAAAAAGACCAGGGAGCGCGTGGATGAGGTGCGTCAGCGGCGCGAGACGGCTGCGCGGGCCCGAGACCGCCGCCTGCTCCCGACCGTCGCCATCGTGGGGTATACGAATGCCGGCAAGTCCACGCTTCTCAACGTCCTCGTAGGGGAAGAGGCGGCTCTGGCCGAAGACAAGCTGTTCGCCACCCTTGACCCCACCTCGCGCCGGGTGCGGTTGAGTGAGGGCCAGACTGTCATAGTGAGCGACACGGTGGGCTTTATTCACAAGCTGCCCCACCAGCTCGTAGAAGCGTTCCAGGCGACCCTCGAAGAAGTCACCCGTGCCGACGTCCTCGTGGAGGTAGTCGACCTAGCGGACCCGAGAGCTCCGGAACATCGCAGGACGGTGCAGACGGTGCTCGACGAGCTGGGCGCAGGGCACAAACCGCGCGTCATCGTGCTGAACAAGGCAGACGTGACGGCGGCCCCAGTGGAGGCACAGGCTTCGGCGGTCGGCCACGACGATCGCTACATCGTGAGGGCCTCAGCGCTCACGGGGCAAGGCATTGACAAGACCCGTGAGCAATTGTCCAAGGCGCTGAGCGAGCTCTGGCTCGACGTGCGCCTCATAGTGCCGTATTCGGCGGGGGAGTTGCTGGCTCGGGTGAGAGAACGCGGAGCGGTCACGTTCGAGTACCGCGACGAGGACGTGCTCGTGGCTGGTAGGGTGCCTCCAGCAGTGGTCAACGAGCTGCGAGCGGCCGCCGGTGCCTGGCAGCGGGCGTTGCAGTCACGAGAATAGGCCGAGCGGAGCAGCCCGGCTGAGGTTTGCGATCGCCTAGACTAGAAGTGTTCGTGCACGGTTCGAACAGCCTCGGCCACCAGCCGCGCGCACTGATCGAGGTCTGCAAGCGAAAGGACCTCGACGGGTGAGTGGATATAGCGCGTAGGTACGCTGATCACCCCTGTGGGGATGCCGGCCTTGGTCAAATGGATGGCGGTGGCGTCAGTGTTGCCTCCCGAGCCGACATCGAGCTGATAGGGAATGGAAGCCTTGTCGGCCGCCCCACGGAGCCACCGCAGCACCGGGCGCGAGACGATTATGCCCCGGCCGTTGGCGTCGATGACGGTGATCACCGGCCCCTCGCCAGCGGCTATCGGTCTCTCGGTGCGGGTTATGCCGGGATGATCCCCGGTGATGGTGACGTCGGTCGCTATGGCGACATCGGGCGTCAGGCCGTACGCGCTCGTACGAGCGCCCTTGAGCCCGACTTCTTCCTGGACGGTTCCGACGGCGTGGACCGTCGCTTTCACCTTGCGCCCCTTAAGGAGGCGCATCGCGGCCAGCATGATCACGACGCCGGCACGGTTATCGAGCGCCTTTCCGGTGACGAACCCGTTACCCAAGGCGACGAGTTCGCGGTCCGCGGTCACCGGCGATCCGACGTCCACCCCCATCTCCGTGGCCCCGGCCGCGGAGACTGCACCGATGTCGATGAACATGTCCTTGATCTTTAGCGGGCGTTTGCGCTCCTCCTCGTCCATGAGGTGTGGCGGCTTCGATCCCACCACGCCGGGCAGCATCTTCCCGTCCCGGGTGTGCACAAGCACCCGCTGCGAGAGAAGGGTCTGCTCGAACCACCCGCCCACGGGCACGAAACGCAGGAAGCCGTCACTTTCGATGAACTTCACCATCAGGCCGATCTCGTCCATGTGGGCTGCGATCATGACCACCGGTCCGTCCCCGGAACGCGTCGAGATCACGTTGCCGATGGCGTCGATGCGGACCTCGTCTACCAGCGGGGTCATCTCCTCCGCGAGGAGGGAAGCCACCGAGTCCTCATACCCAGACATCCCGTGGGCGTTCGAAAACTTGGTGAGCAGAGCGGCGATGTCCTTCATCGGTGGCCTCCTTGAGATCGCGCTGAGGTCTAGTACCCGGCCAGCAGCGACAGCGCATCGAGGCTGTCAGGCCGGCTGTTCAACACCAGATCTGACCCCGCCTCGACCAGCGGCGCTTTGTGTTCGACGAAGTACTGGGCGGTGAGTAGCCGGTGCGCATCGTCTCGCGCACGGCGAAGCAACAGGTAGGCGCATGCAAGGTCGGCGCCCATTTCCACCAACCGAGTGGCGTGATGGTCGCGGAAGCGCGGGTCGTCGAGCCGCTGGACGTACGCCACGGCCTCTTCGTACCGGGCTCTGGCGTGTTTCACCCGCGCGAACAGCTCAGGCGTGTGAGACAGGTCGTGACTTTCGCTTTCGTCGAACCACTCCGAAAGAGCGCCGCCGAGAATACCCCCGCGCGCGGCAACCACCTGGAGTTGCGTCGTGCCCTCATAGATGTTGGTGATCCGTGCGTCGCGCATGTGCCGCTCGACCGCGAAGTCGCGCATGTACCCGGATCCGCCGTGCACCTGCAGAGAGTCGTACGCGATGTGGTTGGCGGTCTCAGTGCAAAAGGCTTTGACGAGGGGCGTGAAAAGGCCGGCGTATCGGCTGTATTTCTTCCACTCTGCGCGCAGTTGCTTGAGTTCCTCGGGGCCGCGCTCAGAGCCATGGCTCTCCAAACTGGCCTCGAGACCTTCTTTGAGGTCCACGATCACCCCGGTCTCGTAGAGAAGCGCCCTGGAGGCATCAAGGGCCACCTTCATCTCGGCGAGGATGGTGGTGACGGCGACCAGCTTGCGGATGGGCACCCCGAATTGAACTCGCTCTTCCGCATATTTGTGAGCAGCCCGGTATGCAGCTTCGGAGATGCCCTGGGCCTGGGCTGCTATAGCCAACCGGGCGCCGTTCATCAGGCTCATTACGTAGGTCGTAAGTCCCCGGCGGCGGTCGCCGATGAGCAGAGCGGGGGCGTCAGTGAACTGCATCTCGCACGTCGGCGACCCATGGATACCCAGCTTTTCCTCGATGCGGCGTATCTTCATGTGCTCATCCCGCTCGTACAGGAAGAGCGAAAGGCCCCTCGCGTCGGAGGTGCCCTCCTCGCTGCGGGCGAGGACGAGCGAGACCTGGCCGCACCCGTTGGTGATGAAGCGCTTGACGCCGTTCAGGTACCAGCGATCGTCCGCGCCCTGGCGCGCCTTCAGCTGGATGTTTTGCAGGTCGGAGCCGGCTTCCGGCTCGGTGAGAGCCATAGAGCCCGTGACTTCGCCGCTCGCAAAACGAGGGAGGTAGGCCTGCTTGATCTCTTCGGAGGCGAACTTGTTGATGGTATCCGCGATGTCTTGCAGACCGAAGATGTTCATCAGCGAGGCGTCGGCCCGAGAAATGACCTCGATGATCATAGCCGCAATGGTCACCGGGAAGTTGAGCCCTCCGAAACGCCGGGGCAAGGTGATCCCCATGAGGTCGGCTTGGCGAAGCCGCTCCAGCGCCTCCGAAAGTCCCGGGGCGTAGCAGACTTCACCCTCGGCGTACGTGCTGCCGGCCTTGTCGACCTCTTCGGCACGGGGAGCGACGAACTCGCCTGCGATCTCGCCGACTATTTCGAGCGTGCGGCGGTAGTCGTCAAGGGCGTCCGCCAGGTCCTGCGGCGCCCACGTGAACGCGCCGGCTTCGGCAAACCCTGACTCCCGGAGCTCGACAACGCGGGCGAGGTCGAGCTCGTCGAGCGCCGTCGTGAGGTCGGGGTTGTCGAGGAAGAAGTTGCTCATTCCTTACTCCGATAGGCGCGGATGATGCGAGGGATGACGTCGTGCAGGTCTCCGACGATGCCATAGTTCGCAACGGAGAAGATCGGAGCCTGAGGGTCGACGTTTATGGCCAGGATGCGTGAGGACTGGTCCATACCGGCGCGATGCTGGATGGAACCGGAGATACCGGCTGCGATGTAGAGCTTGGGCCGCACTGTCGTGCCGGTCTGACCGACCTGATGGTCGCGAGGTATCCAGCCGGCGTCGATCGCGGCCCGGGACGCGGCCACCACTCCTCCCAGGGTCTGAGCCAGGTCGCGGATGAGATCGAAACCGGCTTTCGAACCCACCCCGGCTCCTCCGGCGACGATGACGTGAGCGCCTTTGAGATCGACTGCTTTCTCTTCCTGGACCCGGCGAAGGAGTCTCACGGATAGGTCTTTCTCGGTGAGTAAGATGGCCGCCTTGGCCTGCCCGGTGGGGTCGGGGGCCGTCTGCAGATCGACTTCCACGCGCACCACATCGCCCGTACGGCCGTCTACCCGTTCGGGGAGGCGGAACACTCCCTCGCGGACCGTGGCCATCTGCGGACGGTGGTCGGGAGAGACGATGGTGGCGACGATATTGCCGCCGAACGCAGGTCGTATCTGATACAGAATGCGCTCGTAATCCTTCTCGCGAGTGTGGTGGTCGCCTATGCGGAGATCGGTGCAGTCGGCCGTAAGCCCCGTGCGCAACATAGAAGCGACTCGCGGGGCCAAGTCTCTTCCCGTGGTAGTCGCTCCGTACAAGACCACCTGCGGTGCGTAGCGGCGGACGAGATTGGCGACGACCCTCGTGCAGGGGGACGCAAGATACTCCCGCAGCCCCTCGTGCTCCGCGACGTATACAGTGTCCGCGCCAAAACCGATGAGCTCGGACGCAAGCCCTTCGACCTCGTACCCAACAAGGACGGCCCCGACAAGCACGGAGAGCTCGGTGGCGAGCTCGCGCGCGCGGCTGAGGAGTTCGAGGCTCACCTCGGCGGGGCGGCCGCCGTGGGTTTCGACGTATACCCAGACCTCGTCCCTAGCCAAGGATATGCTCCACGGTAAGCTCGTGTACCAGGGCGGCGATGGCCGGGTCGGTGGCCTCTATCATGCGCGTCTCGGTTGGCTTCAAGAACACGCTTTCTATCTTCTTGACCTTTGTCGGGGAGCCGCGCAGCCCGACTTCCTCGCGCTGGGCGCCGATGGATTCCATGTCCCAGTGGATGATGCGCGCCCGGCATACCGCGCGTCCATACCGATCGTACATACAGACCTCAGCCTGCTCAGACTCCGGGTTGAGGTAGGAGTCGTCGTATTCCCGGGTGAGCTCAGAGGCGGCGCCTTTGTACGTCATGACCAGTTTCGCGCTGGGGGGGCGCGGCTCGTTAGCCTCGCCGGTGATGGTCAGCAACGCCGGGAGAGGCGCCTTCAGGGTCTCGAAACCGCCTTCGATCGAGCGGGTGGCGGTGATCGAGGTCTCGTCGAGTCCGTCGATGCGGCTCACACAGGTGATCTGAGGCATCCCCAACTTCTCGGCGGTCTGCGGACCCACCTGGGCAGTGTCCCCGTCGATGGCTTGACGGCCGCACAACACGAGATCGACATGGCCAACCCGGCGCACGGCCATGGCCAAGGCGTAACTCGTGGCCAAGGTGTCGGCTCCGGCGAAAGGGCCGTCCGACAAGAGGATGGTCTCGTCGGCGCCTCTGTACAGGGCCTCGCGGAGGACCTGGGCCGCGGCAGGGGGGCCCATGGAGATGACCGTCACTCTGCCCCCGTGAGCCTCGCGCAGGCGGAGTGCTTCTTCGAGGGCATTGAGGTCTTCGGGGTTGAAGACGGCTGGGAGAGCGGCCCGGTTGACAGTGCCGTCCTCGTTCATGGCGTCGCCGGTGATGTTCTTGGTGTCGGGCACCTGCTTGGCGAGCACGACTATGCGGACGCTCATGCGACCCCCCGCACGGCGTCCAGTCGGCTTGGCGTGTGGCAAAGCGGTGTGTACTGGGCCATAGGCGCGACAGTATAACATGGGGGTCGGGGCGAGCCCGGCCCAGCGGGGGCTGGGGCCACACGGGGCTGGGCGCAAGGTCTCAGATCGGACCTCTTGGCCCCGGGGCGGCCTTTGGGTGAGGTAAACTTAGGTTCGATCTGGAAAGGGTCCCAGGCGGGTTCAATGGCTCGGGGAGCACGTCTTGTGAGCACGTCGGAAGACCTCAAGCATCACGTCAAGACCGCCCCCGACCTGCCTGGAGTGTACATGTTCCAGGATTTGGGAGGCGATGTCCTTTACGTGGGCAAAGCGCTTTCCCTGAAGAAGCGTTTGGCCAGCTATCTGCCAGCGCTTCCCGGAGGCAACAACGGCCGGGTGGTGGCGAAGGTGGCGGAGATGGCTGGGCGAGCCACAAGCCTTGAATGGATCGTCACCTCGAGTGAGGCCGAAGCGTTGCTGCTCGAGCACAACCTCATCAAGCGTCATCGGCCACCCTTCAACGTGAGCCTGCGGGACGACAAGTCGTACCCGTACATCATCATCACCATGGAGGACGAGTTCCCGCGGGTGATGTTCACCCGACAACCTCACCGGCGGGGAAACCTCTACTTCGGCCCATATTCGAGCGCGGCCAAAGTCAGGGAGACCCTCGACATCCTGGGACGCGTGTTTCCAGTCAGGAAGTGCCGGAAACCGCGGCCGGGTAGGCAGAGCGGATCGCCCTGTCTGCAGTTTCATATCGAACGATGCCCGGCGCCGTGCTTGGGGACGATGGAGGCCGCTGAATACGGAGCGCTGGTTCAGCAGGTCGTAGACTTCTTGAGTGGGCGCGAGTCGGAAGTCGCGGCAGCTCTGGAAAGGAAGATGCAGGATTCTGCGCGCGAGCAGGACTTCGAGAGCGCAGCCGCGTATCGCAATCGTCTGGCGGCTCTCCGCCACGTCCTGGAAAAGCAGGCGGTGCGCTCCGAGTCTATGGGTTCGGTGGACATCGTTGGCATGGCCATGGACGCCAAGGGCGCGAACGTTCAGGTCTTCCTCACTCGCGATGGCGTCCTCGCCGACCGGCGGAGCTTCGAGCTCGACGGGGTGGAGGGAGAGACGGAGCAAGATGTCTTCGACCGCTTCATCGCAGAGTATTACTCGGCAACGCTGACTCTGCCGCCCGAGCTGATAGTCCCCAGGTTCGTTCGGAACACCGTCGAGTTGTCCGCGTTTCTGGAGGGGCTCCGCGGCACGAAGGTGGACGTGCGGCAGGCCGAGCGCGGCGACAAGCGCCGCCTTCAGCAACTGGCAGACAAGAACGCGGCGCTGGCGTTGGCTCACGAAAGACTGCGCGAGCAACGGACTCGCGAGCGCCGCTATGGGGCGTTGACCTCGCTTCAAGAGAGTCTGCGCCTCGCCGCGGTGCCGATCCGAATAGAGGGGTTCGACATATCCAACTTGGGCTCGGAGAACATGGTGGCGTCGATGGTGGTCTTCGAGGGAGGCGCGCCAAGAAAGAGCGACTACCGGAAGTTCGCCATCCGGGAGGCCAAGGGACAGGATGACTTCGCCGCGATGCGGCAGACGATCTTGCGCCGTTTCTCCCGGTCGCTGAACGCTGGGGACGGTGCCGTGTATGACCCGTCGTTCGAATCCATGCCCGATCTCGTGCTCGTTGATGGTGGGAAGGGGCAGTTGTCGGCAGCCTTGAGCGCTTTGCGCGAGTTGGGGCTCGCGGAGGCGGTGGCTGTGGTGGCCCTGGCGAAGAGGGAAGAGGAGGTCTTCATGCCGCGACGGCCGGACGCCCTTCGGCTCCCCGCAGACGACCCGGGCCTGCTACTTTTGCAGCGGGTGCGTGATGAGGCTCATCGCTTCGCTCTGGGTTACCATCGGAGAAAAAGAGCGGCGCAGACGACAGAGTCGTTGCTGGACCAGCTGCCGGGCGTTGGAGAGAAGCGTAAACAGGCGATCGTGCGCCATTTCGGGTCGCCCGAACGCTTCCTTGAGGCGACGCGCGAGGAGCTGGAAGCCGTCCCAGGGCTGCCCGGCAAGATCGCGCGGGAGATCTACGCACATGTCCACAAGACGGGGTGAGGACGCGATGGTAAGGCCGGTGCCGCGAACCGTGCGTGCAAGCTACGCTACCCCCTACGGCGAGGGCGAGGTGATCGTCTCGGACGGACTGTTGGCGGGCGTGACTCTGCCGATCACTGCAGAACGAGGCACGCCCGAGGCAGGAGGTCACGCCGAAGGATGCTCGGGCGCCGGCGCGAGGGAGGCCGGATCCGGGGAGGACCGGAAGGCCCTCATCCGCTGGAAAGGGGAGCTTGAAGCCTATTTCCGCGGCGAGAGGTTGAGCTGGGCGCCCGACGAGGTGGGTCTGGACGGTATTGGTCTGGGAGAGTTCGAGCGAAAAGTGTACAGAACGCTGCTATGCCTGCCCCCGGGCACCACTGTCGGGTACAGGGAACTAGCAGAGATGGCGGGTTATCCGCGGGCTGCGAGGGCCGTAGGCAGTGCCATGGCCAAGAATCCTATCCCGATAGTGGTTCCGTGTCACCGAGTGATCCGCGCAGACGGGACACTGGGCAATTACGGCGACGACCCGGAGTGGAAACCCAGGTTGCTCGAGCATGAGACGGCGTTTGCGAAGCGCGGGGAGCGGCCGAGGGCATCACAGGGGAAGCTGCAGGCGTCTGCATGACCGACGACCGCAAACTGGAGATGACGATCATTACCGGTCTCTCCGGAGCCGGGAAATCGGAGGCTGTCGCCACCTTCGAGGACATGGGCTATTTCTGCATCGACAATCTGCCTCCGCAGATGCTGCCTCGGGTGGTGGAGTTGTTCGCCCTGGAGGGCAGTCGGGTTGACCGGGTGGCTCTCGTTTTCGATGTGCGCGGCGGGAAGTACTTCGAGCATGTCGGAGAGGCGCTTGCTTTCCTGAGAGACGCGGGGATTCGCTATCGCCTTTTGTTCCTGGAGGCGACAGATGAAGCTCTCGTCGCTAGATACCAGTCGAGCCGCAGACCTCACCCACTTGTCCAGAGCGGCCTTCTTGAGGGGATAGACCGAGAACGGCGGCTTCTCTCGGAGTTGCGCGAGCAGGCCGATGTTGTCGTCGACACGAGCACCCTGGCCCCCCGTGAGCTACGCCGGCGCTTGGAGGAGACGCTGCTGGCGGAAGAGCTGAGCGGCCAGCTGTTCGTGAGCCTTGTTTCGTTCGGCTACAAGTTCGGTCTACCGAACGAGGCGGACATGGTCCTGGACGCTCGGTTTCTCCCCAATCCTTTCTGGGTGCCCGATTTGCGGCCGCTCACCGGCAAAGACGGCCTCGTCCGTGAGTATGTGCTAGAGAGGCCCGGCGCAAAGGAATTCCTCGATCGAGCGGCGGAACTGCTCCGATTCCTCGCTCCGTTGTTCCTCAGCGAGCAGAAGCGACGCCTGGTCTTCGCCGTGGGCTGCACCGGCGGACGACACCGGTCTGTGGTGCTGACGGAGGCCTTGCGCGAGCTGCTCGCCGGCGACGCATTGCTGCTGACCGCTGTCTCGCATCGCGACCTGGAGAAATCGGGCTGATCGATGCCCACCGGCTTCACCCGTGCTTTTCGGCAAGAGCTCGCGCATGTCGAGGAGGTCCAGGCGTGCTGTCGCTTGGCAATGGTCGCCGGTTTGATGCACACCGCGGGCACCTTCCATATCCGGGGCGGAGCCACGGACGAGGAGCGTTACGAGGTCCAACTGGCGACCACCGTCCAGTCTGCTGCCAAGGCGGCCTACTCCCAGTTCAAGGCTTTTGGCGCTGAGGCCGAGCTCTTGACCCGGCATGAACCGCGATTCCGCCATCGACTCGTCTACGAGGTTCATCTCAACGGCTCGCCGGCTATGTTGCAGGCGCTCAACGAAATGGGCATCCTCACCGACAGTTTCCGGCTCCAGCCGGCCATCGCCAAACGGATGCTCAAGAAAGGCTGCTGTCGCAACTCCTTCGTCAGGGGGTGCCTCATAGGCGCCGGTACGGCGAACGCACCTGAGAAGGATGCGCACCTGGAGTTCGTCATCGCCAACGAGAACTTTGCTCAGGATCTGGCCGCTTTGCTTGCAGCGATGCATTTTCATCCCGGGCTCTGTGTGCGCCGGGGGACATACGTGGTGTATCTCAAGGGCCGGGACGAGGTGGCGGGCCTACTGGCTCAGGCCGGTGCTCACCAAGCGGCGCTTCTCCTGGAGGAACAAGCGGTTGTGAGAGATGTACGTTCGCGAGCCAATCGAGTGGCCAATTGTGATGCCGCCAACCTGCGGAAGACCAGCACCGCCGCTCTCCGTCAGATGGAGGCCATCGACATCCTGGAGCGGTCGGGTCGCTTGGCAGCGATGCCCGCTGCCCTGCGCGATATGGCCGATTTGCGGATGGCTCATCCATACCTGAATCTGAGCGAATTGGCGCAGGAGGCCGGACAAGGCCTGTCCCGTTCCGCCATCAACCACAGACTTCGGAGACTCGTTGAGGTCGCCAAACGCACTGCGCCAACCGGCGCTGGTGGTAAAATCCGCCTTTGAACAAAATGGGAATAAGGGCACAGGGTCCTAAAAGAAGGAGCCATTTCAGATGAGCACGCGAGTAGGCATAAACGGGTTCGGCCGTATCGGCCGGTTGTATCTACGTGCCGCCCTCAAGCGGGGTTCTGCGCTGGAGATAGTGGCGGTCAACGACCTCACCGATGCGCCGACGCTGGCTCATCTCTTCAAATACGACAGCATCCATGGGGTGTGGCCGGGAGAGGTGAGCGCCACCGACGACGGACTGATGGTCGACGGTCACCATATCAAGGTCCTCTCGGCCGCCGACATCTCGCTCCTTCCCTGGCGGGAGCTAGGGGTGGATGTGGTGGTCGAGTGCACTGGGCGCTATACCGAGCGCGGCAAGGCGGCGGCACACCTGGACCAGGGGGCGAAGAAGGTGCTCATCAGCGCTCCTGCCAAAGACTGCGATCTCACGGTGGTGGTAGGCGTCAACGACTCGGAATACGACCCCACCCAGCATCACATCATCTCGAACGCCTCCTGCACTACTAACTGCCTGGCGCCGGTGGTCAAGGTGCTCCTCGACTCCTTCGGGATCGAACAAGGCTTCATGACTACAGTGCATGCCTACACCAACGATCAGCGCATCCTTGACTTGCCTCACAAAGACCTGAGGCGCGCGCGGGCGGCCGCCCTATCCATCATCCCCACCTCCACCGGAGCGGCACGAGCCATCGGCACCGTGATCCCGGAGACCAAGGGCAAGTTGGACGGTTTCGCTATGCGGGTGCCGGTCCCGGATGGTTCGGTGGTCGACTTTGTGGTCACGCTGGAGAAGGCCGCCTCTATCGACGAGATCAACTCTGCCATGCGTGCCGCCGCCGAAGGGCCATTGGCAGGAGTGCTCGAGTACACGGAAGAGCCGATCGTGTCCATCGACATAATCGGCAACCCGCACTCCTCCATCTTTGATTCTAAGCTCACCATGGTGAACGGTCGTCAAGCGAAAGTAGTGTGCTGGTACGACAACGAGTGGGGTTTTGCCAACCGTATGGTGGACTTGAGCGAGCGCCTCGTCTAGCGCGGGCTCGCGGATACCTAGTCAAAAGGGGTCGCAAATGCCGAAGAAGACCGTCCGGGATGTGGATGTCGCCGGCAAGAGGGTGCTGGTGCGCGTCGATTTCAACGTGCCGCTCAAAGATGGGCACGTCAGCGACGACACGCGCATCCGCGCTTCTCTGCCCACTATCGACTATCTCCGGGAGCGTGGCTGCCGGGTGATCCTGATGTCGCATCTTGGGCGGCCAAAGGACGGGCCGGATCCTGCATTCAGCCTAGATCCCGTGGCTGCGCGCCTGGGTCAACTGTTGGGCGTCCCGGTACGCAAAGTGAACGAGCTGACCGGTCCGGGCGTGGAGTCGGCGGTGGGCTCGATGGCTCCTGGTGAGGTGCTGCTGTTGGAGAACTCTCGCTTCGACCCGCGCGAGAAGAAGAACGACCCGTCGCTTGTCGCGGAGTTGGCCCGCTTGGGAGATCTGTATGTCAATGATGCTTTCAGCGCCGCTCATCGGGCTCATGCGACTACGGCCGGGTTGGCCGCCGTTTTGCCGTCCTGCGCTGGTTTCCAGATGGAGAAAGAACTTGAAGCCCTCGACTCGTTGCTGACAGCGCCGCGGCGGCCGTTCGTGGTCGTTCTGGGCGGGGCCAAGGTCACCGACAAGATCAAGGTCATCGCCCGCTTTCTCGACTTGGCCGATCAGCTTCTCATCGGAGGGGCCATGAGCCTTACTCTGCTCAAAGCTAGCGGAGTGTCGGTGGGAGCTTCAAAGGTCGAAGAGGAAGGGCTCGTGGTGGCGCGCGAGGCGTTGGCGAAGGCGGGGATCAGCAATTGCGACCTCGTGCTTCCTCGGGACTTCATCGTAGCGGACGCTTTCGCAGAGGGAGCCGCTACCCAAGTGGCAGCAGCGGACGCGATCCCCGATGGTTGGATGGGCCTCGACATCGGGCCTCGGACGGCCACAGATTTCGCGTCAAGGATCGGCGGCGCCGGAGAGGTGTTCTGGAACGGTCCCATGGGCGTGTTCGAGATGCCACCCTTCGCCGGCGGGACTCGATCCGTCGCGGAGGCCATGGCGGCGAGCACCGGCATCACGGTAGTGGGGGGTGGCGACTCTGTGGCCGCGGTCAACAAGTTCGGCCTCGCCGACAAGATCGATCACATCTCCATGGGTGGGGGAGCCGCTCTCGAGTTCATCGAAGGCGCTGCCTTGCCCGGGGTGGTCGAGTTACCTGACAAGGAGCCCGTTTGAGCTCCGGGGGTTCGCGGGCCCGTGGTAGGGTGCCGCTCATGGCCGGGAACTGGAAGATGTACAAGACGAGCGGCGAGGGTGCCGATTTTGTCAGGCACTTGGCCGGAGAACTCGGCGTTGCCAATGACCGGGAAGTTGTGGTCGCGCCGCCCTTTACCGGGTTGGCCTCAGCTGTTGCGGCGGCTCGCGGGAGCAGCGTGAAGGTGGCCGCTCAGGATGTGTTCTGGCAGGCCGAAGGGGCCTTCACCGGTGAGATCGCGCCGGGAATGCTGACGGACCTCGGGGTCTATGCGGTGATCATCGGCCATTCCGAGCGCCGCCAATTCTTCGGCGAGACCGACGAGACGGTGGCAAAGAAAGTGCGTGCGGCTTTGGACAATGGTCTGCTTCCGATCGTGTGTGTTGGAGAGACCGAGGCCGAGCGCGAGGCCGGAGCGATGGAAGCGGTGCTGTCGCGGCAGGTCCCCAAAGGCCTCGCCGGGGTGGTTGCGACGGAAGCAGGTGCCCTCGCGATCGCCTATGAGCCGATCTGGGCGATCGGCACGGGAAGGACCGCTACTGCGGAGGCGGCTCAGCAGGCGATCGCATTCGTGCGGTCGCAGGTCGGGGCGGTCCTTGGGGAAGAAGCAGCTGAGTCTGTGCGCGTCCTCTACGGCGGCAGCGTGAAGCCCGACAACATCGACGAGCTCATGGCTCAGCCGGACATCGACGGCGTGCTTGTGGGTGGAGCCAGCCTGAAGGTGGAGACCTTCAAGCGCATCGTGCAGTTCAACGAGGCCTGACGTTGCCTGCCCGAAAGAGCGGTGCATGCCGACCGGTCGGGCTGATCATTCTGGATGGTTGGGGATGCGCGCCCGCTGGTCCCGGCAATGCCATCTCACTTGCGCGGAAGCCGGTGTGGGACTCGTTGCTGGCGCGGTTTCCAAACGTCCTTCTCGAGGCGAGCGGGGAGGCCGTGGGCTTGCCCCCTGGAGTGATGGGCAACTCGGAGGTCGGTCATCTCACCTTGGGCTCCGGCCGCGTCATATACCAGGATCTTTCGCGCATAGACATGGCGATCCGGGACGGCTCGTTTTTCACGAATCCAGCGCTCACCAACGCCATGGATGCCGCGGCACGGCGCGGGGGCTCGGTCCACCTGATGGGGCTGCTTTCCGACGGGAGGGTGCATTCCTCGTTGGACCATGTGATCGCTCTAGTGAAGATGGCGGCGGAACGCGGCGTCGGGCAACTGTATATCCACGCGTTCATGGACGGGCGGGATACCTCTCCAACGGCCGGCGAGGGTTTCATGGCGGATCTCGAACTCTTCCTGGCGGATCGACGACTGGGTAAAGTGGCGACCGTCGCGGGACGCTTTTACGCCATGGATCGTGACCGTCGTTGGGAGCGGCTCAAGCTGGCGTACGACGCCTTGGTGCACGGCCGCGGGTTGCGCGCCGCCAGCGGAGTGTCAGCGATGAAAGAAGCCTACGAGCGCGGAGAGACAGACGAGTTCGTGCTGCCTACCGTGGTCTGCGGGGAACCTGAATCGCGCCTCCGCGACGAAGACGCGGTGATCTTCTTCAACTTCCGGCCCGACCGTGCTAGAGAACTGGCGGGGGCTCTCACTCAGACCGACTTCGCAGAGTTCGATCGCGAAGGCCCGCCGCCCGCGGTCGACTTCGTCTGCTTCACCGAATATAGCGCGGACTTGGGGTTGAGCGTGGCCTTTCCAAAAGCGGAACCGCGCCACGTGCTAGCCGAGGTGATCAGCGAGGCGGGATTATCGCAGTTGCACATCGCGGAGACCGAGAAGTACGCCCACGTCACGTTCTTCTTCAACGGAGGGCGCGAAGAGCCATACCCGGGAGAGATCCGTCGGCTGATCCCCTCGCCCAAAGACGTGGAAACCTACGATCAGAGACCGGAGATGAGCGTGTTCAGTGTGGTCGATTGCTTCCGAGAGACCATGGCGGATCATCGGGTGGATTTCGTGGTGCTCAATTTCGCCAACCCGGATATGGTGGGCCACACAGGGAACATCAGAGCCACTGTCGAAGCTATCGAAGACGTCGACACTTGCCTGGGGGAGGTTCTCGAAGTGCTGGGACTGCACGACGCTCGCGTCATGGTGACTGCCGACCATGGTAATGCCGAAGTGATGGTGGCTCCCGACGGGAGTCCCGACACCGCTCATTCCACCGACCCGGTGCCGCTGGTGCTTCTTGAACAAGGGAAGGTGCTTCGACAGGGTGCCGGTCTCAGCGATGTGGCTCCCACCGTGCTGACTTTTCTCGGTCTCCCCATTCCTCCCGAGATGACCGGCTTACCCCTCTGCGAGGCTTGAATAGAGGGGCTGCGTATACAACATGGTCTCCGGGTGGTAACTTACAAAACAACAATCACGTTGTATCAGGCAGGAAACGTACATGTCGGATGAAGGACAGTCGAGTTGAAGTACGTGTTGGTGGGTTTGGATACGATCTTGGGTGTGGGTCTGTTGTTGCTCGTGTTTTTGCATTCGGGCAAGGACGCGGGTCTTTCTATGACTTTTGGGGGATCCGGCAGTTTCGGGGGCAGCGGAGTGGTGCAGAAGAACCTCGACCGGCTCACCGTCGGGTTCGCCGTGGCGTTCTTCATGACCACTATTGCTCTTGCCTACATCATCTAGGTAGCCCGAATAGAGGGCATTGTGCTACCACGATCGCTGGAGCGAGGGAGGTGGTGGAGCATCGCGAAGGGTGCGGGATCTGGACTGGGGTATCTTGAAGAACAAGGAGGGATGACCTTGAAGCTACACAAGCGTACTTTATTGGGTTTGATTTTGGCGATCGTTCTGGTCGGGCTACTGGTGGCAGTGGTTGGTTGCGGGGGCACCAGCACGAGCACGACCGCGTCTACGTCGGGCCCGGCGACCACGACCGTCGCCCAGGGCGGAACGCTGAATGTATACATCAACGAGCCGGTCGCGATCGACCCCGTCGACCTCGAAGAATCCGAAGGGACGCAGGTCGGCCAAGCGCTGTTCGATAGTCTGGCAACGTTCGACTACAAGACCATGAAAGTCGGCCCGGCTGCGGCAGCGAGCTGGGATGTAAACGCCGATGCCACCGTGTGGACGTTCCACCTCGTAAAAGGTGCCACCTTCCACGATGGCACCCCGGTTACCGCGAACGACTTCGTCTACGCGTGGAACCGGCTAT
>JADGPI010000078.1 GCA_017882525.1 Thermoleophilia bacterium | reverse complement strand
GTATACGTTGAGGCCCGAGCCCGAACCTCCCACCTTGATGTACGCGTAGTTCTCCGGTCGCCTCCCTTGCAGATTGCACGGCGGGCGGTACTCCAGGATGAGCTCCTGCTCGCGCACGACCGCCTCCAGCGAGGTGACCGTCACTTCCCAGTCGATGCGCTCCACGAGCCGTATCGCCTGGCGGACCTTGCGGGCGTGCTCGCTGTTCGAAACGAAGTACGAGCGCACCCGCTCTCTGAGTTTCTCCGCCTTGCCCACGTAGAGCACATGCTCGTCTGCGTCCACGAAGCGGTACGTGCCAGGATCGCGAGGGACATCCCGGGTGAGGCTTAGCTTCTCCACAGCGCTGCGAAGGGTGGGGCTCATGTAGGTGCGAGTCTGGTTGAGTCGGGTGATCCCCTGCTCCTGCAGCCTGCAGGCCAATGTCACAAAGACGTGTCCCGCGGCCCTGGCGTCGGCGAGGGCGCGATGGCACGCGGTGACGGGAGCACCCAACGAATCTGCCACGGTCTGCAACCGGTAGTTCGGTAGCCCGGGAGCAAGCGCCCGCGCCAGAGGCAGGGTATCGATGGCGCCTTCCCCCAGCCGGCGCCCCTTGAGGCGCCGCAACTCGTAGTTCAAGAAGCCCACGTCGAAAGGAGCGTTGTGAGCCACTACGACGGCTCCCTCGAGGAATTCCAGGAGTTCCGGGATGACCTCTTCGATGCGGGGCGCGTCGGCCACCATCTCCTGGGTTATGCCGGTGATCTGAGTGATCATCGGAGGGATCGACCGCAAGGGGTTGACCAAGGTGCTGAAGAAGCGCACTTCCTTGAGCCCCTCGATTCTCACCGCGCCGATCTCGGTGATCTTCCCTTCACCGGCTCGGGCTCCCGTGGTCTCGAGATCGAGAGCCACAAACGCGACGTCGGCGAGGTCGGGATCGGGGACTTCCCAGTTGCTGAGCGACACCAGGTCCTGGTCCACTCCGCCTCCTGCCCAGCAAAAGCGCGAGTCATGGGTGACCAAGCCGTGGATGACCTGGCGGCATACAAGCGCGGCGGCGTTGTCGGATGCAATCAGCTGCCGGGCGGCTTCCACGACGCCGAGGGGTTCTCCTCGAACCAAGAGCGTCTCGTGGAGCTGGTCCGCGACCGCCATGGACAATTGAAGCTGCATGAGCGGTCGCTACATCCCGCTGGAGAAGGGTTTCCTTGAAAAGGGCAGAGTCATCCTGGACAATACTAGCACTCTGGAGCCTGGGCTCACATGCTGGGCCGGCCCTGGCGACCCCGGAAGAGACGAGAGGAGATCTCTCCCGCTTGGCGGGGTGAAACAGATGGTGTTAGACAGAAGTCAGATCGAAGCGATCATCCCTCATCGGGACCCATTCCTCCTGCTCGACCGGGTTGTGGAGCTGGTTCCGGGCGAGTACGCGGTGGCCGAAAAGGACATCGTTCATACGATGGATGTCTTTCGCGGCCATTTCCCCGGCCATCCCGTCTTCCCCGGGGTGCTCCAGCTGGAGGCGCTCGCGCAAACGGGAGCCGTCGCGGTGCTCTCTCAGCCGGAAGCCGAAGGCAAGATCATCCTGTTCGGCGGGGTGGACAAAGTGCGCTTTCGGCGACAGGTGGTTCCTGGCGACACTCTCAGACTGGAGATGCGGATGATCAAGAGCCGGGGACCGGTGGGCAAGGCCGAGGGCAAGGCCTACGTCGATGGAAGACTCGTCTGCAGCGGCACGATCACATTCGCCGTCGCCGATGCCTCCTAACGGAACCGCCTCCCTATTTGGGAGGGCCACGTGCATCACCGGGTTGGGCATCTACCTTCCCGAGAGAGTCGTGACCAATGACGACCTCGCCCAGGTGCTGGAGACCTCCGACGAGTGGGTGCGGCAAAGGACGGGCATCGGGGCCCGCAGGGTCGCCGCGCCGTGCGAAGCCGCGTCCGACCTGGGCATCCCCGCGGCTAAGGCTGCGCTCGCCGACGCCCGATTGGACCCGGCCGATGTCGGCCTAGTGATTGCCGCCACCGTCTCTCCCGACCAGGTCATGCCTGCCACTGCCTGCCGAATCGCCTACGAGTCCGGCTGTGTGAACGCGGGAGCCTTCGATCTCGTGGTCGGGTGCAGTGGCTTCGTGTTCGGCCTGGGCATGGCCAGCAGCGCCGTGGCCGCCGGGCTTCACGAGCACGTCTTGGTGGTGGGGGCTGAGGCCCTCTCGCGCATCATGGATTGGGAGGACCGCTCGACGGCGGTGCTGTTCGGCGACGGGGGCGGCGCGGCCGTGGTATCCGTGTCCCCTCCGGGAGGGGGGCGCTTCCTCGGTTTCGAACTTGGCGGCGACGGATCGGGCGGTGGATTTCTGACCCTGCCGGCCGGTGGATCGCGCATCCCGGCATCGCACGAGACGGTGGACCAGCGATTGCACTACATCAAGATGAACGGCAAAGAAGTCTATAAGTTCGCCACGCGGATCGTGGAGCACGTCTCGGGCGCGGTCCTGGCCCGCTGTGGCCGTACGGTGGCCGACATCGACCTGTTCATCCCTCATCAGGCCAACATGCGGATCATCGAGGGAGCCGCCAAGAG
>JADGPI010000011.1 GCA_017882525.1 Thermoleophilia bacterium | reverse complement strand
TGGCGCTGCTGGTCTGGTTCTACATCCTGCGCACTTTGCCAGCGGGAACAGCCGGCATAGGCACGCTGGCTACGCCGGTGGTGGGAGTGGTCTCTGCCTGGATCCAACTCGGGGAGCGACCGGGCCCTGGCGAGGCTGTGGGCATGATCTTGATCGTCGCTGCGCTGGCTTTCCTTGCATTGCGGGAGATGGCGGCCGCACGGCGCCTGCATCGGGCCGGGGGGCTCAAGTGAGCTCGGGGCACGGGCCGCCGCCCCCTGAGGAAGATCCCGGAGAGACCACTGCCTCGTTGACCCTGGACGCAAAGCGTACCGGGGTCAGCTCCACACGCCTAGCGCTGGGCGCCCTCGTGATCGTCTGCCTGATCTGGGGCTACAACTGGGTGGTCATGAAGATCGGCTTGCGGTACGCGGCTCCTTTCGACTTCGTGGCCCTGCGAAACGTCGGCGGCGCTGCGTGTCTTTTCCTCCTCCTCCTGGTGCTTCGCAAGCCGCTGCGTCCCCAGGCTCTTCGCTACTCGATCGCCCTCGGGCTCCTCCAGGTGACCGGCAATCTTGGACTCGTGATGTGGGCGCTCACCACTGGAGCTGTGGGGCGGATATCGGTCCTCGGTTACACCATGCCCTTCTGGGTCCTACTTTTGGCCTGGCCTATCCTCGGCGAGCGCATCCATGGGTTCGAATGGGGCGCCCTCGCCCTGGCCCTCGCGGGACTGGTGTTCATCTTCAATCCGGCAGGCGCCCACGGTACGCTCTCGAGCAGCTTCAAGGCCCTGGGCGCCGGCATCTTCTGGGCCGGAGCCACCATCGTGACCCGGATGTTGCACCGGCACCAGGAGGTAGACCTCGTGTCGCTGGCCGCTTGGCAGATGCTCTTCGGAGCCATCCCATTGGTTCTTATCGCCTTCTTGGTGCCGTCGAAGCCGATCCACTGGACGGCGACTTTCGGCATGGCGCTGGCGTTCAACATGGTCCTCGCCAACGTCGTCGCGTGGTCGCTGTGGCTGTTCGTGCTTCGCCACTTGCCTACCGGCACTGCCGGCGTCGGCACCCTAGCCGCACCGGTGGTGGGTATAGTGGCCGCCTGGGCCCAGCTGGGTGAGAAGCCAAGCCCTCTGGAGGGTGTCGGGATGGCGCTTATCGTGGGCGCTCTGGCCCTGCTTACCGCCATCGCCATCCGAAGGCGTGAGAACCTGGTTGCGAGCGAGGAACCTGGATAGAGACCGCGACGCCCCGGGCGAGCCGTGACAGCGTGCCGTGCCTGCCACCCGTGACGCAGCGAAGCCGCCCCGCAGGGCGGCTTCGCCTCATCTTCTAGCCATCGTGGCGACGTCAAGCCGCCCAACAAGCCCTTACGGCTTGAGGACCACTTTCATAGCGCCATCGCGCTTCTCCACGAAAGTCGCCAGAGCGTCACCGAACTTGTCGAGCGGGAATGAATGCGTGTGGAGGGCCTTGCCGTTCACCCGGCCGTCGGCCAACATGGCGAGAGCGGCGTCAGACGTATTCGGGTTGGCGCGCACGCCGATGAGGTTGACCTGAGCCAGCGTCAGCTTGCTCCACTCGATGGGGATCGGTTCCTTGGCCAATGCGGTCATGACCAGCTTCCCGCCTTTGCGGACCATCAGCGGAGACTTGGTGCACGAGTCCTTCGTGCCTGCGCATTCGAACACGACATCCGCGCCGCGGCCGTCGGTCAGATCCCAGACCGCCTTCACCACGTCCTCTGTCTTCTCGTAGTCAACGGGAACGGCGCCCAGTTGCACCGAGGACTGGAGACGGGCTCCCCGACCGACCATGATGACCTTCTTGGCACCGGCGGCGATACACAGCTGCAGCGTCATGTTGCCGGCCGGTCCAGGCCCGGCCACACAGCAGGTATCTCCGACTTTGACACCGGCCCGGTAAACGCCGTTGAGGGCGACCCCGGCCATGTCGAGCATGGCGGCTTCGTCGTAAGAAAGGTTCCCCGGAAGCGGGTGGATGGACTTCACGGACGTCTTGACATAAGTGGCGTACGCGCCCTGAGTGGTGAAGCCATAGTGATGGTGGCCCAGCGCGTTGTCCCCGTAGTTGAGGCAGATCGTGTAGTCGCCCACCAGGCAGTTCGCGCATATGCCGCAACCGCAGTGAGCTTCGCCGGCGACCCGAGTGCCGGGAGCGAATCTCTTGGCAATAGCCGGTGAGTTCTCGACTTCGGGCGCGATGGCGACCACCTCACCGGCCCATTCGTGGCCGATGATGAACGGGTAGTGCGAAGGCCACATGCCCGGGAAGATACCTTTGATTATGTTCGGATCGGTGCCGCAGATGGCCACCGAATGCACCCGGCAAATGACGTCCGTGCCCTCGGGCTTGGGGGTCGGTACGGTCTGCAGTTCCCATTCGCCCGGCCCGGTGAGGACCACTGCCTGCATTTTAGAAGGAATATCTGCCATTTTCTCGCTCCCTTACGAACTCGAACTACTTTAGGTCCGCATTACTGCCCCTAGTGGCCTACAGGCTCCTAGTGAACATCCGTGTCTGCTTCGCCGCCGTGAGATCGTCGGGAAGGGGAAGGTGCTCGGCTGAGACCCAACCCTCGTACCCGATGTCGTGCAGCGCTTTTGCGATGTCTTGGTAGACGACGTGACCCATGCCGGGCGCCCGTCGGTTGCTGTCCGCTATATGGAAATGCCCCAACAAGTCCCCCGTCGCGCGTATCGCATCGCCGATAGACACCTCCTCGATATTCATGTGAAACACGTCCAGGAGAACCTTCACATTCGGCCGGCCGATCTTCTTGACCGCTTCCACCGTCTGCTCTGCCGTGTTCAGGAGTACCGTCTCATAGCGATTGATGGCCTCAAGCACGACGACGGTATATTTTGCAGCAGCATGGTCGGCGATGACCCTCATGCTCTCCTCGAAACGATCCAGCGACCCTTCCATGTCCCCGTCCACGGGCCACTGCCCACGGAGCAAGCCGACGATGACCAGAGCGCCGAACTCGCCGGCATAGCTGACGAGCTCGTTGACCCGCGCGATGACCCGGCTACGCTCGGATTTGTCAGGATCCGAAAGCGTGGCCTTCTCGTCCAGAAAGATCCGCCCGCTGGCGACCGCAGCTAGTCGAAGCCCATACTTGTCGAGCAAGCGCTTGAGCTCTTGCTGAGGAAGCTCGGCGGGATTCTTCATGCTTATCTCCACGCCGTCGTAGCCCAACTCAGCGGCCGCTCGCACCGCTCCGGCTACGTTGTCCACGAACATCAGCGGGCCGAATCCCGTGGCCCCGGCTGAAGTAGCCATCGACACCCTGAAGCCCACTATCGCCCTCCACCGCTTTTCTGCTGGCTACGCTGTCCCTCTCGCGGCCCTCCGGCCCTGGCCGAATCTCTGGTGCCGATCGCGTCCCCTCCGCCTTGCGGCTGATAGCCGAGTCGCCGAGAGAGCTCGTCGCCGACTTCCATGATCATCCGGATCAGTGTGGGTAGCCGTTCGGCAGAGAAGCGCTGAACGATCCCTGAGACGCTCACGGCGGCGATCACAGTGCCGGAGGAATCGCGGACCGGAGCCCCGAGTGCACAGGCGTGCATCGTGACGTCCTCCCAACTCACCGAGTAGCCTCTCTCCCTGATCTCCCGCCGGTCCCTTTCCAGCTCGTCCCGGCTCACGAGGGAATACTGCGTCATTCGTCGCGAGTGATGCGCCACGACCTCCTCCCACCGCCACTCGGGCAGATGGGCAAGGAGGACCCGTTGCGCCGCGCCGCAATTGAAGGCCGAACGCTTGCCGGCTTCGAGGAAGAGAACCCGGACCTGGTGAGTCCCGTCGAAACGACGCAGGCACAGCGCCTCATTGCCGTCGGCGACAAGGAGGAATGAGGTCTCGTCGGTCTCTTCCGCGAGGTTCCAGAGGAGTGGATCAGCCTGCTTGACCAGTTCCATGCTCTTGGAAACCACGCTGCCAAGGCGGAAGACTTTGAGGCCGAGACGATAGTGGCCTGATTTCTTGTCGTACTCGATCATCTCGACTCCCTCCAGGGTGGAGAGTAGCCGGTGGGTCGTGCTCTTGCTGAGGCCGATCCCCACGCTTACCTCGGTGAGGTTGAGCTCAGGTCTCTCGAGCGTGAACTGCTCCAAAATGGAGATGGCGCGGGCGACAGATCTGACGTAGAGATCAGAATTCAAAACCCCTCCTTGGGTCTACCATCCGCGCCATCTCCCAGAAGATCCTAGTGCTGGCCGATATACGGAAGCGCGTGGACCGGCTTCCAACCTGGGCTCAGCGGCTCCTTCAAGAACGGCTCCATGTCCTTGGCGCTACGGAAAGTGAACTCTTCCACCGGTGGCACCGTGCCGGCCGGGAAGGTGGCCAGGATGTCTTCGCACACCATCGTCAGGTACTTCACGAAGGCGACCACAGGACGCTTGCCCTTCTGCGCGGTGGCGGCGGTCGGACGACCGACCACGCCCTCGGGAGTGCCGAAGAACTCGATGGCTGCGTGACCTTCGTTCTCCGACCAGCGCATCGGCCGGTCCCAACCTTCGATGGAGTTATCGATATGGCCCGGGGGCAAATAGGTCTTCATCTCGGTATCGACCGCATAGCTCATATCGACCATCTCCGGGAACAGAAGCAGGCCGACGGAGGTCTCAGACTCGTCCGCGTGGACGAAGTTGGTCTCCCACGGACCGCCTTGCTCTTTGGTCCGCCAGAAGTGCTTCACGTTGCGGTGCCATTCGGCGATCTTGAAGACGCCGGGCAGTTGGTAGCGTTTGAGGAACTTATGCAGCGCCGTCTCGAGCATCCAGAGATGGCCGTGGTTGTTGACGATGATCTGCTTACGGAAACCGTCGTTCCACAGGCCGAGCATCACGTCGACGAGGTTCTCCTCCACCACTTCCTCGCGCAGCATGACCGTGCCCGGCATGCCGATGTGATGGTAGGGGTGGCCGCCGTACATGAGAGGCGGAAGGGCGATAGCTACGGGAGCGCCGCTTTGGGCCGTCTTCCGGCGAACCGCCTCACACAAGATGCTCACGAAGAACGTGTCCATGGCGCTGATGGTGTGGCGACCGTGGTTCTCGGTGGTGCCCACCGGGATCAGGACTATGTCGTTTTTGCGCCGCTCCTTCTCCAGCTGACCGCGAACGGTCGTCTGGATGTAGGAACCGGGCTTGGTCCACTCGCACGGCGAAGGCAGACCGAACTCCGCCAACCAGGCGTCGACCTGAGTCTCGTCCGCCTCCCAGACTTGCTTGAACATGCGGCCGACCTTGGTGTCCTCAAAGAACAGGTCCGGCACGCCATCGCACGACAACATCGGGGACATGCTTCCTCCTTCAGCTACACATTACGCACGTGACTTGGTCGCAGCCTCAAGGCTGCGCGCGGCCTCAGCTATGTCTCTGGACGTGAGACCGTACTTCACGAGCAGGTCCTCATTCGGAGCCGACTCGCCGAAGACATCCTTGATACCGACACGTCTCATGGGCGTGGGAGCGTGTTCGCCCAGCGTCTCGGCCACCGCCCCTCCGAGGCCGCCGATGATGGTGTGCTCCTCGGCGGTAACCACGCGCCCAGTCCTCTGGGCCGCGGCGATGATGGCTTCTTCGTCGAGAGGCTTGAGGGTGGGGACGTGGAGGATGTGGGCGCTGATGCCCTCTTTCTGCAACTCGTCGGCCGCCTCGACCGCCCGGTAGAGCATCACGCCCGTGGTGATGATCGCCACGTCGGTCCCTTCACGCACAACCACGGCCTTCCCGATCTTAAAATCGTAATCCTCGGAGAAGATGACTGGAGTCGGGTCGCGAGTCAGTCGCAGGTAGATGGGCCCACCATATTTCGCCGCCGCAAACACGGCCTTCCGTACCTCGACGCCATCGCCGGGCACTATCACCGTCATGTTGGGCATCGCCCTGAATATGCCGGCGTCCTGCACCGACTGATGCGTCTTCCCGGTCTTGCCGGCCAGGAGCCCGCTGTACGCCCCCATGATGACCACCGGAAGCCTGGGCTGTGCTATCTCGATACGTATCTGGTCGGTGGCCCGTTTGGCTGCGAAGCAAGCGAACGTGCCGGTGAAGGGCACGTAGCCCATGTGAGCGAGACCGGCCGCGATCCCCATCATGTTCTGCTCGGCGATGCCTATCTGGAAGAATCGTTCGGGATAGACGTCTTGGAACATGCTTGCTTTGGTGGAAACGCCCAGGTCGGCGTCGAGTACCAGCACCCGCGGATCTACCTTGCCAAGGTCCACCAGCGCTTGTCCGAACGCATCGCGTGCCGCCATCATCTCGGCCATGCTAAGCCACCTCCTCGCCCAGCTCGGCCAGAGCTTTCTCGCGGACCTCAGCCGTCACGACGCCTGAGTGCCACTCGTGGCGGTTCTCCATGAACGACACGCCTTTACCCTTGACCGTATGAGCCACGATGACCGTCGGCTTGCCTTTGACCTTGGCCGCCTGCTCGCAGGCATCCGCGATCTGACCAACGTCGTGACCATCGATCTCGAGGACGTTCCAGTTGAAGGCTTTCCATTTGTCCACCAGCGGCTCCAGCTCCATGATCTCGCCTATGCCGCCCATCAACTGGATGCGGTTGTAATCGATGAACGCGGTTATGTTGTCCAACTTGAAATGAGGAGCCGCCATCGCCGCTTCCCACACTTGCCCTTCCTGCAGCTCACCGTCCCCCATGAGAACGAACACGCGCAGGTCTTTGTTCTTCATCCTGGCCCCGAGAGCGATGCCGATACCCACGGAGAGACCCTGGCCGAGAGAACCGGACGGCATGTCGACGCCAGGGGTCGAGATGTCGGGGTGCCCCTGCAGGCAGGAATCGAGACAGTCATACGTGCACAAAATCTCCTCGGGGAAGAAGCCGCGCTCCATGAGCGTCACGTAGTAGATCGGAGCTGCGTGGCCCTTGGATAAGATGAACCGGTCCCGGTCTTCCCACTTCGGGTTGGCGGGGTCCACGTGCATGACCTCGAAGAAGAGTGTGGCCATGATGTCAGCCGCGCTGAGCGATCCACCCGGGTGACCTGCCTGCGAACGCCAGAGGGTGTCGATGACCCGACGTCTCAGCTTGTTGGCGAGTTTCTGCAACTGTTCCTCTTTGCCCCGAGGCAACACTGCGACCTCCTGGTGACACGAATCAGATCTTCCCACTTAGCAGCCAGATACCCTGGCCAGGCGCTCCCTACTCTTTCGGCCTCATGGTCGGCCGGGTCTGAAGAGGCGGCCGCGCTCCCGTTCGCCCGATGAGTCAATCCAAGTACTGGTCGCCGTTGTTCCGTGGTGTGGAACATGGAACCGCTCTGTGGGAACTTCTCACAATGTACCATAGGCCGCGCAAGCGTGCAAGAATACACATGAGCCGAAAGCGACGTTAACCCGCTCGTGAAGCCAGGCGCAAGGTCACCAATGGCGACGCTCTTGCCGGGAACACGAGCCGGCTTGCCCCCGGCCAAGCTCTGTGATATTCGTACTCATACCACTCTACGAACAGATATCCCGTGCAATGGAACAAGGAGGCCGCGCGACATGAAGGTAGCCCTACTAACCGGGGGTGGTGACTGCCCAGGCCTCAACGCCGTGATCAGGGCCGTCACCCGCCAGGGCCTCGCTTACGACTGGACCATCACCGGCCTACGGGACGGCTGGCGGGGGCTCCTCGAGAAGCAGACCATGCCACTGGACCTGGCTTCGACGGACGACATCCTACCCCTGGGTGGCACCATCCTAGGGACCTCGCGTACCAATCCCTATAAGGTGGATGGCGGCCCGGAGAAAGTGGTGGCGGGTCTCGCCGAGCTGGGCGTGGATGCCCTCGTCGCCATCGGTGGGGACGACACCCTGAGCGTGGCCAAGCGCCTCTACGAGGACTACGGCACCAAAGTCATCGGGGTGCCCAAGACCATAGACAACGACCTCTCCGGCACCGACTACACCTTCGGCTTCGACACCGCGGTCTCCATCGCGACCGAAGCCATCGACCGAGTGCGCACCACTGCCGAGTCCCACCACCGGGTGATGGTGGTGGAGGTCATGGGCCGCCAGGCGGGCTGGATCGCGCTTGCCAGCGGACTTGCCGGAGGGGCAGACGCCATCCTCATCCCGGAGTTTCCCTTGACCATCGAGGACGTATGCGAGCTCATCGATAAGCGTGCGGCCCGGGGCAAGCCCTTCGCCGTCATCGTAGTGAGTGAAGGGGCAAAGGTGCTCTGGAGGTCAGGCGAGGCCAAAGAGGTCTTGGCTTCCGACGAGCTCGATGCCTTCGGCCACGTGAAACTGGGCGGAGTAGGTACGGTGGTCGCCCGTGAGATCAAGAAGCTCACCGGCCGCGAGGTGCGAGAGACCATCCTCGGCTACATCCAGCGCGGCGGCACACCCACCGCCCACGACCGGATCCTGGGCACCCGCTTCGGAGTGAAGGCCGCCCAGATGGTGGCGGCAGGTGCGTGGGGCATGATGGCAGGTTTGAAGGGCGACAGCGTCGAGGCCGTGCCGCTCTCGGAGGCGGTCAGCTCTTGGAAGCTCGTTCCCCGGGACATGTGGGAACTCGCGCGAGTATTCTTCGGCTAGGCACGCGAACCGGCGCGGCGCCCGGAGCCGTACCGGTCCCGCACGAACCGCGCACGCAGCACGAGGGGCCGCCTTCCGGCGGCCCCTCGCTGTGATCGAAACATGAGATTTGCGGTGCCTGTGGCATATCCTCCCGACAAGACGCTTAGCTGGCGGCCCCGTCGATTCCGGTGGACGGCCCGTCGATTCCGGTGGACGGACCACGCTGGCGCCTCTTAACCGTTTCGCCTGCGAACTTGACTCGCCGCTGAAGCGGGAAGAGGAAGAAGTTCCAGCGCTTCACCACGTAGCCGTAGATCCCGCGGGGGCTCCATACGACGACTGCGATCGCTATGAGACCGAGGACGATGAAGTACCACTCACCATACTTACTCGTCT
>JADGPI010000077.1 GCA_017882525.1 Thermoleophilia bacterium | reverse complement strand
TTTGGGCCCGGAAGGAAAGCAGATCCTTGAGAGCTATGACCATCCTGTGCTATCCAAGCCGCGCTGCGATAACCTGGACGCGCTGCCTGACGTACTCAGGAGTCTGTGCGTACCCATGGATTAGGGCACGCGCCCTCCCAGAACAGTAAGGAGCGTCACGTGACGCGGGAACCCACGGGTCGTCGTTCGATCGGCTGGATCTCGTGGGTGCTCGGCGGTCTACTCCTCCTGTTCCTGCTCGTGCCTCTGGTCGTCACGGTCTGGGGCGGAGGATGGAGTGGTCTGGCCCGTGTGGTCCGACAACTCGAGGTGCTCCGGGCCATCGGCATCACCTTCTTGGCGGCGCTCATCGCGACGACAATCGCGCTTGCGCTGGGCACCCCCCTTGCCTATCAGCTGGCGAGGAGAGACTTTCCTGGGAAGAGCTTGGTGGAAGGCCTTATCGACATCCCTCTCGTGATCCCTCATACCGCGGCGGGCATAGCGCTGCTTATGGTATTCGGGCGGCATGGGATCATCGGCCGGCCATTTGCGACATTGGGACTGTTCTTCACAGACAACTTGGCGGGGATCGTCGTGGCTATGCTCTTCGTGAGCGTGCCTCTGTTCGTTAGTTCAGCCCGCGAGTCGTTCGCTCTGGTGGACGCACGGCTCGAGCATGTGGCCCGGACTTTGGGGGCATCGCCGTGGCGATCGTTTTCGACGGTGGCCGTCCCCCTGGCCTGGCGAGGGATCATGGCAGGGTCAGTGCTGATGTGGGCGCGTGGCATAAGTGAGTTCGGCGCCATCGTGATCTTGGCCTACAACCCGAAGACCATCTCCGTGCTCGTCTACGAGCTGTTCACAGGGTACGGCCTTTCGACGGCTCTGCCGGTCACCGCGCTACTGATCATCATCTCCCTCGCGATCTTGGTGGTGCTCAGGCGTGTCCTACCGAGACGAAAAGGTGCCGGCACTTGGCGCGGGGAGCGCTGACATGCTGAGGCTCTCTGAAGTTCGGGTGGACCTCGGGGCGTTTTCTCTAGAGGTCGGCCACCTCCACGTACGGGAGGGTGAATACCTGGTGATCCTAGGCACGAACGGCGCGGGCAAGACAGTCTTGTTGGAGACCATCGCCGGGCTCCACGGGTTGCACGCTGGCCGGGTCGAACTGCGGAAGGCGGATGGTTGGCAAGATCTCACCGGGTGGCCGGCCGAGCGGCGCGGGATCGGGTTCGTATATCAGGATTACCTGCTGTTCCCCCATCTTTCGGTGGAGCAGAACATCAGGTTCGGATTGCACGGGCGCGCGCGGGGGGATGCGAAGCGAGCACGGGTCCGAGAGATCGCGGCCCTGACGGGGGTCACCCATCTGTTGGGGCGCCGGCCGGCCGGGCTCTCTGGAGGCGAGCAGCAGAAAGTCGCTCTGGCCCGCGCTTTGGCCATACGACCGGATGTCCTTCTCTTGGACGAGCCGCTTGCAGCGCTCGACCGGATGGCCAGAAGGGACATGGCCGCCGAGGTGAAGAGGCTCTGTCGCGATCAGGGAGTGACGGTCCTGCACGTCACGCATAGCCTGGAGGAAGCCGTCTCGCTCGGCGATGAAGTCGCGGTCCTTGGCAGCGGTCGCGTCCTGCAGGTGGCATCTCCGGACGAGCTGTTGCACAAGCCCGTGGACCGGCAGGTAGCCGAACTCGTGGGCTGCGAGAATCTCATCGACGCCGATGCCGACGGTTCGAAGGTACGCCTGCCCGGAGGGCTCGAACTGCGCAGCGCCTCGAGCGCGGCCGGCAAGGTGACTGTGGCGATCCGCCCGGAAGATCTGATACTGACTGAAGATCCATCGCTTTTCGGCGAAGCGGAATGGAATGTCCTCTCGGGAGAGGTGGAGCGACTGGTTGCGGGCCCTGCCCACGTAGTGGTCGAGTTGTCGTGCCAAGAGCGCACGGGTAGCGGGAAGGTGTTCCTAAAGGCGTTTGCGCTTCCACCCGATGTTACTCGTAAGGCCCTGCGGGTCGGGTCGCGCGTTTGGGTGGTGCTCGCGGCGGAGCGAGTCCATCTATGCGTGTAGGAACTTGCCCCCTGGGGCTAGAATAGGAATCTACAGCACGCTGGGAGAAGAGCCGGCACGTAGGAGAGACCGCACTGATGGAAACAGCTGATATACGGCGGTCGATGCGCCTCGGCGACATCCTCATCGAACGGGGAGCGATCACCGAGACCCAGTTGAACAAGAGCCTGGAGTACCAACGGGACACTGGTGCGCGGCTCGGGGAGGCTGTGACCCAACTGGGCTACGTTACCGCAGACCAGATAGCCGACGCGCTGTCTTGGCAGGGCAACTACGGCCTGTCCGCCCTGGCCGAGCTGATTCCGAACCCGAGCGCAGTGGCTCTGCTCACCGAAAAATTCTCCCGCGCCCGGCAGGTAATGCCGTTGGAGTTCAACAAGCAGGGCGCTCTGGTGCTTGCCATGGTCACCCCGTCGGACGTCTTGACCATCGACGATGTCCGTCTGATCACGGGCCTCGAAGTGGTGCCGGTGGTGACGACAGCCGGAGTTCTTGGCGAGGCTCTCGATCTCTTGTACTCGCGCAAGGGGCGGCTTGAGACCCCGACGAAAAAGGCGGAGCAGGGGCGCCAAGGCCCCAGCGATCGCGAAGTGGCCGAGTACGACACGGTCGTTTCGCTGGTCGACGAGATCCTCGCAACGGGGATGCGGCAAAAAGCCTCGGACATCCATTTCGAGCCTCAGGCCGACAAGATGATCGTGCGGCTTCGGGTGGACGGGGTGCTCCATCCGCTTACCGAGATCCGCAGCGAGATCAAAGACGGGGTCGTCTCCCGGATCAAGATCCTTGCAGACATGGACATCGCTGAAAAACGGCTCCCGCAAGATGGGCGGGCGACTTTTGAGGCGGACGACCGGTCGATGGATCTGCGGATCGCGTGCATCCCCACCGTGTTCGGCGAGAACGTGACCATACGTCTTCTCGACGACCGGATGTTCAACATCACGCTCGAGCAACTGGGCATGGGGGAGCAGCAGCTTCCTATCTTCCGTAAAGCACTCAAGCGCCCCTGGGGGGAGATTCTCATCACGGGGCCAACCGGGTCTGGGAAATCGACCACTCTGTACGCTGGCTTGGAAGAGATCAACAACGCCGCCGTTAAGATCTACACGGTAGAGGACCCGGTGGAACGCAAGATGCCGGGTATCCTGCAAACCCAGATCAGGTCTAGCATCGGTCTGACTTTTGCTTCAATGCTTCGCTCTTTGGTGCGGAGCGACCCCGACGTCATCATGATCGGCGAGATCCGCGACCACGAGACGGCGCTCATCGCCACGGAAGCCTCACTGACGGGGCACTTGGTGCTTTCTACGCTGCACACCAACGACGCTGCGTCGGCGATAACCCGTCTCATGGAGATGGAGCTACCGGCGTACCTCATCGCATCAGCCCTGGAATGCGTGGTCGCGCAACGTCTCGCTAGGCAGCTGTGCCCAAGGTGCAAGAAGACCGTCACTTTGACCCCCACGAACATGACCCAGGAAGAACGAGATTTCCTCGGGGTCACAGAAGCCGTCATCGCGCAGGCAGTGGGATGTAGTCGCTGTTTCAGGACCGGCTACAGCGGTCGCATCGGATTGTTCGAGGTGCTGCCTGTGGATAGAGACGTCCGCCGGCTGATCTTGGATCACGCCACGGCCGACCAGATCCGGGATCAGGCGTTGTCTACAGGGATGAGGACGTTGCGTGAGGATGGACGTCTCAAGGTTTTGGCCGGTATGACCACGATCGAAGAGGTGGAGCGGGTCACTGCCTGACCTCGCCGCCGCTCCGACGCCGCGCTAGCGTTCACGTTTTCGAGACACCTATGCATGATATGTTTAAAACCAAGACATGGAGCGACTTCGTTCGACTCTGCATGGCCTCGGATGAGACGGCGACAATCGGAGAAAAGGCAAGGAGGTGCTTCGGTGGCGAAGCACAAGATCGGGTGGTTGCCCGGCGATGGCATCGGGATCGAAGTACTGGCCGCCGCGCGGGTGGTGCTGGATGCGCTGGGTCTGGACGCCCAGTACGTCGAAGGCGACATAGGCTGGGAGTGCTGGCGCAAGGAGGGTGACGCATTCCCCGAACGGACGATCGCCCTGCTTAAGAGCGTGGACGCGGCGATGTTCGGTGCCATCACATCGAAGCCGGGCAAGGCCGCGGAGGCTGAGCTGGCGCCGGCGCTGCAGGGCAAGGGCCTGGTGTATCGGTCGCCGATCGTGAGGATGAGGCAATCGTTCGATCTGTACGTGTGCCTGAGGCCCTGCAAAGCCTATCCGGGAAACCCTCTCAACTTCAAAGAAGGCATCGACCTGGTGGTTTTCCGCGAGAACACGGAAGATCTATACGCCGGGGTCGAGTTCAATCCGGTGCCTGACGAACTGGCTGAGGTTCTAGGGCGTCTCTCGAAGAATTTCGCGCCTTTCGGAAGACTGCGAGGCGACGAGTACGCGCTCTCGTGCAAGTTGAATACCCGGTCCGGGTCCGAGCGCATAGCCCGGGCGGCCTTCGAGTTCGCAGAGCATTTCGGCCGCAAGAAAGTCTCCATCGTGCACAAGGCGAATGTAGTGCGCGCGACCGACGGGCTGTTCCTCGACGCGGTGCACGAGGTGGCCAAAGATTTCCCTGGTATCCAGGTGGACGACGCGAACATCGACGCCATGTGCATGTGGCTGCTCAAGAACCCCTTCAACTACGATGTGCTGGTCGCGCCCAACCTCTACGGGGATATCATCTCCGACCTCTGTGCGCAGATGGTGGGAGGGCTGGGGTTCGGCTGTTCGGGGAACATCGGGAAAGAGCTCGCCGTATTCGAGCCCACCCACGGGTCGGCGCCCAAGTATGCCGGCCAGGACAAAGTGAATCCGATAGCCACTATCCTTGCAGCGAAGATGATGCTCGACTGGCTGGGCGAGACCGACAAAGCGGCTCGGCTCGAAGGCGCCGTGGCGGCGGTCGTCGCCGAGGGTAAGGTGCGGACGTATGACATGGGTGGGTCCAACACGACCACCGAGATGGGGATGGCGATCGCG